>JAISNF010000342.1 GCA_031276415.1 Planctomycetaceae bacterium | reverse complement strand
CAGGCCAAACATCGGGATTGGCTCGGATAACACTTTCTACATTACCGTCACGCTCAATCGTCGCTAACTCAATGCGTTTTTTATTGTTCAAGTATTCGACAACATCATCGGCAAGAATCACACGAATTTTAACAATATTGGGATGTTGCGCCGCCAAAACTAAAGCACGGAAAACCTCCAACGCCATACTCTCCGGTGACTTCACAACCCCACCACCATGACAACATGGACACTCCTGATACACACTGCGTTTAAGTGAAGGACGAATCCGTTGCCGCGTCATCTCAATCAATCCAAAAGGACTTGTACGCAAAATTTTCGTCTTAGCACGATCTCGCCTAATCGCATCACGAAGCGTTCGCTCGACATTACGCCGGTGAACTTCCTTTTTCATGTCAATAAAATCATTGACAATCACGCCGCCAAGATCTCGTAACCGAATCTGTCTCGCAATTTCTTTGGCAGCAATAATATTCATCTGATAAGCGGTTTCTTCGGCGTTATCTTCTGTACGAAAACTCCCGCTGTTAACATCAATCGCCACCAATGCCTCCGTCTGATCAATGACCAGTGAACCGCCGCCCTTTAACGGAACACGACGATGATTGATTCTCGAAATCTCTTTATCAATTCCGAATTTGTGAAAAATCGGCTCTTTACCTTCGTAAAGTTGCAACCGGTTAATATGACGCGGCATTACGAATTGCAGAAATTCTTTTGCCCGCTCAAATGCGGTCGGTTCGTCAATGAAAATAGAATCAATTTCAGAACTGAAAATATCGCGGATTGTTCTGATAATCATGTCGCTTTCTTCATAAATATCAATCGGCGACGGCATCTTGTTCAATCGGCGAACAATCACTTTCCAAAGTCTCATAAGATAAGCGAGATCGCGTGAAAGTTCTTTTTGAGTTCGGTCGGCACCGGCGGTTCGCACGATAAATCCAAGCCCTTTGGGAGGATGCAAACCGTTCATCATATCACGTAATTTTCGCCGTAACGATTCGTCTTCAATTTTACGCGAAACGCCCACTCTGCCCAAAGAAGGCATCAACACAAGATAACGTCCCGGAATACTAATATAAGTTGATAATGTTGGTCCTTTATTACCAATACTTTCTTTAATAACCTGAATAAGAACTTCATCACCACGCCGGAAAACTTCCTGAATAGGCGGTTTAAAACGCGGTCGGTTATAATTGAATCCATCATCAATAGGAGGTCGATTATTCCGGTCGTCGCGGTTATTCCGATTTGCTTGTTCGCGGCGTTCTTTTTCTGCCCAACCGGGAACTTGTCTGAAATAACATGGCTCAACATCACTGATATGAAGGAATCCATTGCGCCCAATTCCAAAATCTACAAACGCTGCCTGAATACTTGGTTCTATATTAACAACAACACCTTTATAAATATTACCGACGTAATTATCATGAGCGGTGCGTTCAACATAAAGTTCTTCGAGCAAACCGTTTTCGACAATTGCTATCCGGCATTCTTCGGGTTGCCGGACGTTAATTAACATTTCCTGTTTCATTCTTTGCCTTTCCTCACGGCGGGAAAGCGCATACGTTTCACTTTTCTTGAATCAAAATTTCTTCTGTCAATCGGCATCGAATCCGTTTTGGAAAAATACTTTTAAAAAGTTCTTTTTCAAGTCCGAGAGCCTGAAGGAGTTCACGAATACCGGCTTCCGGACTACCGTTTTGTGCTAAAATTTCCACAGTCATCTGACCGGTTTCATGGGAAAACCGGAGTTCATTGATTGCTGTACGAACATTGACGAACTTACCATTGGATTTTTCTGCGATTACCGAATCTGCGGACAGGAAGGCGGAAACCCGATTTACTGTTTGGGAACAAAGTTCTTTGGGGACAAAAAGTTCGAATGTTGAGGAGGCAAGTTTTGCTTTTGTTTCCTGTTTATCGAGTTGTCGTGCCGAATAGAAATCCAATCCTTTAACCGAGCAACGATTTAAGTCGGTAAGAAGAGTGGTCGGGTCAACCGGTTGGGCGGACTCGTTTATTTCCAATTCGAGAACTTCATCGAAACTTTCAACTCCCAATGCCAATGCGGAAGGAAGGCTCATCTTAATTTTCGGATGAAAACCGCTACTCATTGCCAATGGAAGTCTGGCACGCCGGAAAAGCAATTCCAATGAATGCATTAAATCCTTATGCCCTATGTATTTAAGATTTCCCGATTTGCCGAAGCGAATACGTATGCGTTGTCGAACCATTGGTTCGAACAAACTCCGGCATACGCCGTAGGTTGCCGAAGTCATTCAAAATTAAAAGTTGATTTGTTGACCAAGCCGAGCCAATGTTTTTCGACTCAACTCCAAAAGTACACTACATTTATAACTATTCTATAATTCTCTAATTTTCCTTCTCAATACTTTGAATGAATCATTGTAGCGAAAAAAGATGTCTTTGCAATGAGGATACCGGAAAATAATAAGGATATCAAAAAAAATAAGGATATCCAAAAAATACTCTGAAATTGCCAACAACAACCTCATTTTCACCTAATTTTTCCCAACGAAATAACTCCAGTAACCAAAGATACAATACAAAACAAACCTCATTACCTCATTTATGATTGTTCTTTAATGAGGTAATGAGGTTGATTGTGTGTTATTTTTACTCTGCTACTGAGGTTGTTTTGTTAGGAGAATTAGGTGTAAATGAGGTTGCGAAAATTGGAAATTAAATCAATAATGAATTTTTTGTATGTTCTTTTTTATTTTTGTTTTTTTGTTATTATGGGTGTATGGAATTTTTTCGTGGAATTTTTGAACAATCGGAATTGATAACTTCGCTTCGAGCGGAGGTGGAGCGTTTGAGTATAGAGAACGCTAATTTGAAGGCACGTATTGCGGTTCTTGAGAAGAATTCCAGTAACTCCTCTAAACCGCCGTCTTCTGATATTGTCAAACCATCGTCCGACTTTTCCTCTTCTCGTAAGCGTTGTCGCCGCAAAATTGGCGGTCAAAAAGGTTACACTTGCCAACGATAGAATTACGCAAAAATATCCGTGAACGGGTACGATTTTTTCATTATAATAACTTGTTAAACGAATCTCCGTGAACGGTTACAATAAATCAATAGCAATTTACACAATAAATATAGCCCAATGCTGACTAAAATAAGCCAGACAATTTTTGTATCTAAAATTTATAATAAGTAAACAACCATTTATTTTGCATTATTTTGCTGAAAAGTATTGAGTGAAATATGACGCAACGCATAAAAAAACAATATCGGGTTGCTATATTTATTGAATCAACACGAATTTATAGTCGTGAACTGATTCGAGGAATTGCCCAATACAATCGTGAAAATCTTAATTGGAATATTGAGTTTACACCTTGCAGCCTCAATGAACCGTTTCCGGAATGGATTAGTGATTGGCAGGGCGACGGTATTTTAGCCCGTATCAATAATAAACGTCTTTTTCATATTCTTTTGCGTAAAAAAATTCCGGTGATTGATCTTCGCCGTTCATTTACAGTGCCTCAAATACCGCAAATTGGCACCGATGATCAAACGGCAATTACAATATTATATGATTTTTTTCGTAGTCGTGGTTTTCAGCGTTTTGCTTTTGTTGGTATTCCCAGACATCAACATCCGCCAATGGATGTACGCCGGAACGTTTGCCGAAAGATTGTTACGGAAAACAATCAGACATTTTCGGAACTGGAAATTGATCACTATGGATTTGAGTCACCTTCCAATCAAGACACCCGAAAACTTACACAATGGATTAAAAATTTACCGCAACATACGGCGGTTATTTCTTGTAACGATGATATGGCTCTTCAGGTATTGAATATATGCCGTAAGACCAATCGAATTGTTCCGAATGATTTAGCGGTTGCCGGAATCGGCAATGATGATTGTCTTTGCGAATTGGCAATGCCGACACTTACGAGTATTGATTTAAATCCCAAACGAATTGGATACGAAGCGGCTGAAATGCTTCAAAAAATGATGCGTTCGGATTTTTCTCCTCCGCCGGTAACATTTATCAAGCCCAATTTTATTGTTTCACGTATGTCCACCAATATTATTGCTACGGAAGATACCATTGTGAATCAGGCTCTTCAATTGATTGGGAATCGGGCATGTGATGGTTTGCAGGTTAAGGATGTTTTGCGTCATGTTCATCGTTCCAGAATGACGCTGGAAAATCGTTTTAAAAATATTTTTGGTCACACAATTTTTCAGGAGATTCTCAATGTCCGGCTTCAACGTGTTAAGGAACTACTTTCGGCAACAGATTTAACGATTAAAGAGATTGCTCGTCTTTCCGGTTTCAGTTATTCGGAACATCTTATGCGTGTTTTTCATGAACGTTTTGGGCAAACAATGAATGATTTCCGAAAAGATTACCGCACAAAATAATAAACAAGTCCGCAAATTACTGTTTATTTTTAACCGCAGAAAATATCGGAAACAAGAATTGTCCGCAGATTACGCAGATTATTTTTAAATATAAAACAAAAATTATCTGCGCTCATCTGCGTAATTTTGCGGACAATATTTAATTTAATCAGCGAAATCTGCGGACAATTGTTTTGATTCTGTTTATTATATGAACAATTACTAATTGTCAAGCGAAACGGCGGCTCCGTCATTGCGTTGTCCGAGTTTTTGATACAGATCGGCGTCAATCGTTTCAAAAATCAAACGGACATTGCCGTCGCCAAACGCATGGTTCGCTCCGCCAATATGGAACGAACTAAAACCACCAACATGAAATTGTTCCGGTAACTCTGTTGACCATAACGTCGCCGGAATTACTCCGCCTGTTTTTACTCCGTTTGTTTTTGTAATATTTTCTTTTGTAATATTTTCGTTGTTTTCTTCTTTGTTATTGTCTGATAAATCTGATAATTTGTACGGAAATCCGGCGGGATTGATTTGTCCTGTTACGGTAAACGGCATAAGCCATGTTGCGCAAAACGGTTTGGTATTAACTTTTTGTCCGGTATTTCGAATCGTTCCCGGTGTGCCGGACATCCAACCCAACGAAGAGCAAGAAAAACCAGCCGATGTTGACTGTTGCCATTGAGATAACGGCAACACGGTCGCTTCACCAAACCAAACCGTGTACGAATTTCCGTCCGCAATATCTTTGCTCCGTAACTGACTGTTGAGAAAAAAAACACCGCAATTATTGTTATCAATTGGTGTTTCCGTTCCTTCATGACACGCCATATAATTACTGTGTATATTTTCCGTACCGGAATTGTCCGACGGACATCTGAACAGAGACGGTGCTACAGAAAGCCACGCTTTTTCATTTTCCGGATCATAAACACCTTTGGAAAAATCAATCGTGCTGTAAAGAGGCGATTGTTCCAAAAACGGCAAAATACGCGGAATCCAACCAATATGATTGCCCATCGGCACATTCCGAATCGGATTGGTTTCGTTGACCGTTCCCGACGGCAAAACTCCAAATGTTTCTTCGTACATTTTAGTTGCAAAAACAATTTTAGCCAGATTGTTTTGGCAACTCCCTAGCCGAACAGTTTCCCGCACGGACAGAACCGCCGGAAGAAGAATCGCTATCAACATGTTGATGATCGCAATCGTAACAAGAAGTTCGACCAGCGTAAAAGCGTTTAAATGAATAAAAATACGTTTCATTTTTGTTTTTGTTCTCATTTTTGTTTTTGTGTTTGTTTTTGTGTTTGTTTTTGTGTTGAATATTGTCTGTCAACAGGAAGTTCTTCCGCAATATATTCTCCTGCTGCAGTGATATTTTCGTTTCCGACAGTTACAGTAATACGGAAATCGGCAACTCCGTCTAATTCGGAAGCCGGAACCGTTACTGAAATATTTTGTTTTTGCTTTTCCGCAATTCGGTATAAATCGTCAACAAGAATATTCGCCTGAATAATTTGCCGTTTTCTGGAGTTATTACGTTGTTCCTGAATTATTGTTTGCGATAAAAGCAACACCGTACTACTCACAACAGCCAAAACAACAAGAGCCAAAATTGTTGACAATCCGCGGCGTTTCAATAGACAACGGCGAAACAAAATACGCCGCTCCACACATTTATTCGCATAGCGATTGGAATATTTCGCGGAATATTTCGTGGAATATTGTGCAGAATGTTGTGCGGAATATTGATTCAAATAATAATGCCCTGACATATTTCACCTCGTCAATTCGGTACAAAGGATTTTGTGTTGTAAGATTTTACAATTGTTTCGTAATTTAATTTACCGGTTTATTTTTCCGATAATTGTTCGCCAATTACCGGCGTAAACAGGATCAATTCCAATGGTGTTTTTGGCGGTAATTTCCCGCGTGAATGGATTTAAGTTTTCTTTGGGCGGTATTTGTACTAAAATTTGACCGCGCCGGTCAACCGGTTGTTTCCAGATGCTGAGAGCAACCAATCCGGCTTCTTTGTCGTAAACAAACCACGAAACAGAATAATCCGGCAACACATAATTTTCCGTTGCAATTTTTTTATCGCCGGACATTTTGTTGCGCCGCAACACCGGATATTTGGGAAATTCCGCCGGTTCTATTGAATAAACGAGTTCCTCATTGTTGGGAAGCGTCAGACGTAATACGTCATTTTCAAGTGTTGCGGTTGTTGCGGAATGCAAATCGTTGCGGAATTGTTCGGAAAGCCGCGAAGCCGCCAGACGAGCAAAATCGTTGCGGTTTTCTTTTATCCGTGTTTCTGTAACCATAAACAGAACACCGACGCCTAAACCAATAACGATTGTCTCCGCTAAAATAACGAAAACCATTTCAATTAATGTAAAACCGGAATAATTGTTTTTCATTGTGAATCAGAATTTATTGGAGTAGAAGGAACGGAATTAACAGCACGAATAATCGGTAATTCCCGACGCGGACGGTTTTTACCGTTGTCATACGATACGGTAATCCGATAAAATGTTATATTATTTACCGTTGGTTTTTCTAATTTTTCAACAGTGAGTTGACCGTCCGGTAATGATCGGGCAACCAGATTTTCCAGCGGTTGAAGTTTTTCACGATTATCGGCGGTCAATGTTTCCGAATCAATCATCTCCTGAATATTCAATAACGTATCAACCGCAATTTGTTGCCATTTCTGATCCGTCCGAGAATCAATCAATTGAAACAACGATTGCGAAAGAATGACCATCGCCGTTGAAATCAATACCAAACCAACACAAACATCCGGCAAATAAAATCCGTAACATTTTGGCGAATGTTTTTGTGAATGTTTTTGCGGAAGATTAAAATTTCTGAAATGATATTTTGGTGTCATAAAAAAACTTTCGGATTTTGTTGATTAAAAAAAGTAGATTAAAAAAACAAAAAAACGATATTAAAAGGTTGTTGCGACCAAGACGTCAATCAATCTGATAAGCGGAATAAAAAACGCAATAGACGCCACTGCCGCAAATAGTCCGAACAAAAGAACACACACAACAGAACATATTTGTACTGTTACATTATCCGAAGTACGTTGGCGTTGCTCTTTGCTGTTGGCAACTTCGCGAAGCACGGCTTCAATGTGATCCGCCTGAACCGCCGACTTCAAAAGAGCCGCCTCGCCATGACTTAGCCATTGCATTTTTTGTAATAATTCAATCCAGTTTGCGCCTTTCGCAATTTGTTCGTTAAAGTGTTTTCCCAAACGGCAAAGATACGCACTCGGAACAACTTGTGTGTACACATCAATAATCTCTTCTATCGGTTTTTTCAATTCCAGACCGACCGCAAAAAGACGTAAAAATTGTGCGGAATCACGCCGCCGTAACATTCGACGCACCCCAAAAGGACGCCACGATAAAATTCCCGAACGGAAAATGAAATAGAATAACGGCGAAAAAAGTATCAGCAATAATAACGGCGAAAATAAATAAAAATACCTAAAAAATATCTGCGACAAATAGATGACGAAATTCGTTACCGGAGGCAATTCTATATTAAAATCCCTGTAAATGGCTTCCATTTTCGGCACAATTGCAACAAGGTAAAATAAGACCGGAAAAAGAAGAAACGGCAAATACATGTAATACCATAAAAATTGAAACAAAGAATGTTCCCAAATGATTCCGTTTTGTTGGGCATCTTCGTTTGTTTGGGCGAATAGTTGTACAGGTACTTTGGTTCCTCCCATTTTGATCAGTCCAACCGTTTCGTAACGCAAAACACCTTTCACCGCCATTGCTGTTTTCACAATAGAATATCCCGCCTGAAGCCTGTCCGCAAACCGGATCAGTTTCGCACGATACCAAATCCCCCAACACGTGTTCGCATAAGCACGAAGCACATCTTGAAGAGGCGTTCCCGTTTCCAACGCATTTTGAAACAACGCCAAAATCATACGCCGACGCCGTATATTGAGCGATATTAAAAGCATAACAATAAGCGGAAGAACAAGCATCAGCGGAGGGAAAAGAAAACTAAAAAATCCCCACACCAAAAGAAGTACAAGAAAAATAAAATAAATTATAAATCGGAATATCAAAGACATGGTAGTAATGAAAAACTAAAAAGTGAAACTAATATAAGGTAACTTCTAATAACCACCTTTTTATTTAAACACAGTTTATTTAACCACAGAGAACACAGAGTTCACAGAGAATAAAAATTTTAAACAATTATTTTAAATCAAAAATCAATTATAAAATAATGTTTTAATTCCAATTAAAAATTTCCTCTGTGTTCTCTGTGGTTAATAAAAATAAATTTGTCGTTTTGGGAAGTTCCCATAATTAAAAAAACATTGACGGACATTTTGTGAATTTTTTTGATCTGACTTTTTTGACCGGACTTTTTTGACATGACTTTGGAAAGTTACGCTTTTGCCGTTTGGATTTTCTAACCGCTAAGGGCTGTTACCAATTTGATGAACGGCAGAAACATGGCAATAACAACAAAGATAAGGAAAGACAAAAGAATGAAATAAATAAACGGAACAAAAAACAAGGCGAAAAGGAAAGCAATACCGGATTGATCTTTTTCAAGAATGTCAACTCCATGTTTCAACGCTGACGGGATTGCATTTTTCTTTTCCGCCGTCTGAATAAAAGGAATAAGCCATTGCGGAAAAAGCAATGGGAAAAACGAAACAAGTAAAGAAAATTGCGTCCCCTCTTTCGCCCAAGCAGCGGCTCTCAAACAATTTTTTCGATACGCCCGATTCATTAAAAAACTTCCGGCAGCAAGTTTCAACGCCTGATCCGTCGGTAATCCGCGATTCAACGAAAATGATAATTGCCGCAACAATTTTTGTGAAGCCAGCGAACGGAAAAGACTGCCCAAAATCGGAATATAAAACCAAAATGACGGGAAAAATAATTGTTGCAAAAGAATAAAAATGATCATTCCTCCCAATAAAATGATATACGTTAGCGGTTGAAGCATCGTATGGCTGAGAGTAATCATCATTAGAGTTATTGCAGGAAGTTCCCAATCGAAATCCCAGAACACTATTTCAAACTGATGTGCGATCAAAACCATCAGCCCCAAAATGACCGGCATAAAGGCACATAATAAAAGCGGATAAGCCAATAAATTGCTCAACGTTTGAAATGTTTGAGATCGGTTTCTTTCTGTTTCGGTTAGTTCGGCGAAATAATCGGGAAAGTTGCCGCTCTTGAACGCCGTTTCCAGTAACACCGCCAATCGATGCGGCAAGTTCGCCTTACGCACAGCAACCACCGGCTCAACTCCTTCGTCCAGCAACAAAGCAAAACGAAGTAATGACCGGTTTGTCCGATTTTTCGTATCGCCGTTGACCAACAACCGAATCGCCTCGCCAAGCGGTAAATTCGACCGAACCGCCTGAGAAATTAACAACATTGTTTCGTACATTTAAGGGATTAGGGGTTAGGGGCTAGGGATTTAGGATTTAGTAATTCACAATTCACAATTCACAAAGTTGATACAATAAATAGCCGTAAGGAAATATAATCGCTAAAAAATACGCAACCATGACCAGACCGCCAAGAAGGAATAATAACAAGACCGGTAACCAAAATTCAATCCGTTTCAAATTATTTTCCGCCTGAAATGTGTGTAATTCCGCATATTGATCCAAACCGGAAAGCAAAACCGTTTGATCCGTTACCCCCAAAATCCAATTGACAAGATGATTTAACGGCAAATATTTTTTCTCGCCGGATAGTTGCCGGTTTTTAACCTCGTGAAACCGTTGTTCCAATTCCGATTCAGATACAGAAATTCCAATAGCCTGAAAACTCAACAATAATGTACGCGGAAGCGGCAAACCCGACCGAATTAACATCGCAACAATTTGAGCAAAAGTCGCCCGCGTCAAATTCCGGTTGGCTGTGCGAAGCCAAAAAAACAACAACGGCGTGCGGAATGTCAAAAGCGTTGAATATTTTGAACGGAAACACCAAAAAATATACACTCCCCAAAAAAATACAGGAACAACTAACAAATCCAAAATACAATATCGATAATCCCAATAATTCAGTATTGATGATAATGTTTCCAAATAAGTTAGTTTAAATGAAAAATCATTGTAAAAATCAATAAAAACCATCGTACACTTAAATGTAACAAACGAAAAAATCAGCCAGAGAACGGTGAAAACAAACATCGGATACAACATGGCACCTTGCAGGAAATTTCGGGAATCGCGTAAGATTTGGAGATTTTTTGTAATATATTCCAATGCGCCGGTGAGATTACCGGATTCGAGACCCGCCTCAACAACTGCGGCATAAACCGGCGGAAAATCAGGGGCTTCCCGCAACGCTTCGGACAATAACCGACCGGATTCCAAACGAGTCGCCAATTCCTGTACACGATTGCCAAGCCGAACCGGAAGATCTTCACTCCGATAACGAAGTGCCTTTTCAAGCGGTAAATTAAGCCGAACCAAGGCGGCAATCTCGTTACAAAGACCGATCAATTGATCATGTTGAATCATGTTCACACCGTAACAATTTGAATTTCAGAATACTCAAATCCCTTACCACTTCAACAAGTTATAACACAATCTTTCACCTTGCGTCAATACAAAACCATAAAATCACAAAAATTTTTTTTTTTTTTCACAAACAAAAAACAAAAATCTAAAACTAAAATCCCGCCGCATTACCCGCCCTCGTCAATGAAGCAATTTAGGATTAAAATAGATTAGATTGAAATTTGGTAACCGTTCATGGTTATTTAAAAAAGTTGGTATTTTTTATTTGTAACTATTCAGTGGAATTTGCGAAAACGTATTGTCCTTGTTTCAACAAACCTCATTTTTACCTAATTTTTCCAAACAAAACAACCTCAGCAAAAAATCATAAAAAATCCGACCTCATTACCTCATTAAAAAATGAACGAATAACGAGGTAATGAGGTTGGTATTTGGTGGCATTCATTGCTACTGTGGTTGTTTTGTTAGGAAAATTAGGTTGAAATGAGGTTATCGAAGATGAACACGAAACCATTGAGGCAATTCTACGGAATAGTTATCAATTCAGCCGTGAACGGTTACAAAATTTGATTCATTTACCTTAACAATATTTATTTGTACTATTTATTGCTACTATTTATTTATGACAACAAATATAACACCAAAAACATTTGAAGAATCGTTAATCCGTTTAGAAGAAATCGTGCGGCAACTGGATGACAGCCAAACCGATTTGGAAACCGCATTGCTGCGATATGAAGAAGGCGTCCGCCTTTTGAAGCATTGCCACAACACCCTCGAATCCGCACAACGTAAAATCGAAATCCTCCGAAATGGAAACAATGATAACACCCTAAATATCGAAACAGTTGACGAAAAAGAATTCAAAACAAATCCAAATACAAAATTAAAAGAATAAAAATCCAAAGTACAAATTAAGTCCGCAGATTACGCCAATTAACACAGTGAATAGTTAATAGTTTCGCAATACGGAATTATTGACGTTTCCCAATTGCCCCCAATGTAGCGATGGGTTTTAACCCATCGGACAAACACAGACAAACACAGGAAATACGGAATAATAATCCGATTGGGTTCATAATTCCGATGGGTTAAAACCCATCGCTATTTTGGAAATGCCCCGCTGGGGCAATTTGAATCAATCATCACAATCACATCAATCACACGAATCACAGTTTAGGGAAACTATTTTTTTTATTAACCACAGAGGACACAGAGAACGCAGAGGAATTTTTAATTGGAATTGAAACGTTATTTAATGGCAACGTCTAAAAAACTATTTTTTAGACGAAAAATATTTACAAGTCCTTATTTTTAAGGATGTGATTTTTTAAAAACAATGTTTTTAGAAGTTTCCTACATATTATCAATATTATCATTGACTTTTGATCTAAAATAAATTTTTAAAAATTCCTCTCTGTGTTCTCTGTGGTTTTAAAAAGCAAATTTGAGTTTTTAGAAGTACCCTTTAGACAAATTATTCCGCTTGCGAAACTATTCACTCTTTTGCTATTGAGATTGTTTTGTTAAGAAAAATCGGTTTGATAGGATGTATTCGCCTACAAATAGGAAAGAAAGAAACAACATCAAAATTGCATACAATTCCTGCCCGATGCGACGGCGAGCAATACCAAGTTCCACTTCTTGCGGCGTTTTGGCAAGACGGTAATTGCCTTCGCCAAAAATTTGATCGAGTTTTTCTTTATTGATTTTTTGCAAATTGGTCGAGCCGGCTGGGTAATTAACACTGAATCCCGTGTCCAACGATTCCTGTGAACCACCGGAACGAATCCGGTAATTCCCCGATTCCGTTGTGGACGAAACCGCAATCTCACGCCGAACTTGATCCGGTGTTAATCGAATCGATTTGCCTGACGGCGTTCTCAGCAAACAAGTTGACGGCAACTCCTCCAGATTCGGTCGCAATACAACCGGCTCACCCGTCATATAATTATGTTTTTGCTCGCTAACTCCCGCCAGATATTTTGTAATTCCCTCCGATAACAACACAAACATCCACGCCGCTTCACCACGCGTTAGCAAATTCCATGATTGATCGGCGGTAATTTCCGAAACCGGTGTTGCGACAGTTACGGTATGTCCGCGCGCAATTGTTTGCGTCAGAATCGCCGGTCGCCCGTCAGAAAAAGACGCCGCAACCTCCACCCGCGATGAAAAATCATTCAACTCCCAATATCGGAAAACCGGTTGAGCATTCCAAGGAAATGTGTCCAAAGAACCAAACGGCTTAAATACCGAAAAAATCGGCGAAACTCCGTTTTCAGGAACAATCCATGTATCACCGTTTGGATCACGGGCTTGACGAACAAGTTTTGCACCGATTATTTCTGTTGCGGCGGGAGCGTTGAATGACGACAACGAATCCGCATGTTGACCAAGAAAAATACCAACTCCATGTCCCAATGACGCATAATCCGCTAATTTTTTCCAAACAACAGGCTCCAACGGCGATGGATCAAGCAGAATAACACTGCTGTATTGATTGAGTTCGGTTGCGGTCAGACCGGAAATCTCCGAAATCGGAACCGTTTCAACCACAAACGGCACCGTCTCCAACGCCTGACGTAAATACAACGATGAATCACGAACAGGAGGTTGCGCCGCCAAAAGAATTTTCCAAGATAATTGGACATGAATTGTAAACCACGCCTGATCGTCAATCGGCAACGCATCAGGAACCGTAAATCGGCATTGCCCTTGATACGTTCCCGAATCAAAACCGGAAAGCAAAAAGGAAAGATGGGAACGCGATTCACCTTCCGAAAAATCAACCGATTTCGAAGATCGAACCGTTTCATTGTCCGTTTTTTCTCGATCAATTAACAAGAGTTCCACCGTTTTTTTCTGTGCCGGTCCGAGATGAGACAATTCCAAATCAATCCGAACCGGAGATTGCGCCGTAATCACTTCCGGAACCAACGTAAATTGATTGATTGCAGAATTGACCGGTTGTTCCGCCGAAATATCAATAATGAAAAATCCTAATTCTTTGTTTGTTCCGCTTAAAAGACCGTTTTTCGGCTTCATCTTTCCGATTAAATTTTGCAACGAAACAGCGGAATCTTCCGACCAACTCGGTTGTGAAAGATCGGAAAGGAGATAGAGTTCCCGCTGTTCAAATTCGCTTTCGTTGAGTAAAATGAGCGCATCCTGAACCGCTTCGGTGATAGGACGCCCCAACGGAGTAATGGGAAGCCGGTCAATTTTTTCTTCGGCGGCAAGCCGGTCAACTTGAAAAACCGCTTTTTCCCGTTCCGACGAAACAATCGCAATATTACTGCCTTGCGGAAGTTGTTTGAGAATCCAACGTGAAAAATCTTTTGCCGCTTCGAACCGTGATTGATTTTCCGAAACGTATTCCATCCGAAGTGAGGAATCAATCACCACCGCCGCTGCAATCGGTGCATCCTGACTGCTGAGTGACATGGCTAAAGAACTCACAAAACTCCGTTTGCCGTCCTGATTTGTTGCCACAGCAGCGTTTGGAAACCAATCCGCAAGTTTAAGAATCGGACGCGATAATGCCAATCCGAATAAAATAAGAGTAAGAATCCGAAGAATCAGTAAAATAATATGTTTAAGCCGATAATGCCGCCGATAAGTTTCCAAATGTTTACGAACAAACAAAAGCGCAGGAAATTCAATTCGTTTCGGTTTACCACGCATCAAGAGATGTAACAACACCGGAACAACCGCCGCAATAAGACCGCCAAGAAAAAAAGAAAATGTTGTAAACGTCATAGAACGTAAAAGAATGACCGTAAAAGAATTGCCGTAATTATTCGGAATGGAAATCAAGAATAATCATAAAAATCACACAAATCACAGTTTAAACATGCCGACTAATTTAATTTGTTTACGAATGAAAATCAAGATGTTGTCGGTGTTGCGTTTTAACCGTAAACAAATTTACAAAAAACTGTTTGCGACATGCAGTACAAACTGCGTTTTATTAGTGTAATCGGTGTAAATCTGCGTCCTCTGCGGACAATTTATTTTTCCCGATTCAATATTTTGTTATTCAAAAATCAATGGACTCAAATTCAAATTCAGAAAAACGTATTAAACTAATTCAATCGTTTCATAATTCTCCGACGGAGTTAGTTTTAGCAATTTCGGGCGGTGGTTCTTTTGTTTTGGCGGATCTTTTGACGGTTCCCGGAGCATCGCGTACTTTAATCGAAGCCTCAGTTCCTTACTCGGAAGAGTCGATCAATAAATATATTGGGCGTGTTCCTGAACAATATTGTTGCCAACGAACCGCCCGATATATGGCAATGACCGCATTTCATCGTGGTATTCGTTATCTTCGTGCCAGAAAAACCAAACAATCTCTTGTTGACGGAATGTTCAATGCAAGATCAATTGACGTTTCTCATATTGACGACACGCGATTTTATGCTAAAAATGTTTCGGAAAAAACGG
The DNA here is from genome assembly GCA_031276415.1 of Planctomycetaceae bacterium. Lineage (GTDB taxonomy): Bacteria > Planctomycetota > Planctomycetia > Pirellulales > Thermoguttaceae > WRKP01. The sequence goes on along the minus strand of JAISNF010000342.1, from coordinate 6,830 downwards.
AAGAGGATGATTTGGGCGATTATCTCCATTTGATTGGGATTGGTTGTACGGCGTCACTCTCAACCGACCGGAACAAAAAAGGAAATTATCGTTTTCATATTGCGACACAAACGCTTCGGCGGACAATTGTTTTTTCGCTTCAACTAACGAAAGATGCCCGAACACGGCAAGAAGAAGAACGCCTGCTTGCCGACACCATTCTCAATGCCATCGAAACAACACGCCGCGAAACATTGTTGCCGACACTTTCACCAACACTTTCACCAACACTTTCACCAACAGTTTCGCCAACACTGTCGCCAACACTTTCACCAACAGCGGCGTCAACACCGAATGAAATCATAACCGATCATTCGCTTTGTAACACATTTAGCACGGGAACAACCGATACATTTCCGATTCGTGAAATTTTGCCGCTTGATTTGAAACCGGAGGAAGCGATTATCGGCAAACAAACAATTGGTTCACCGCCGTTGGTTGAATTATTTTTTGGTAAAATTCGGGCGGTTCTTTGGCAAAACGGAATGATTCGGCATTTTGAGTTACGTGAAAGTTCGTCGGACACAAAATCGGATACAAAAAAGGAATTACCGCAAACTTATGATTTTTCTCAAAAGCAAACGGAATGGTTTCAGGCGATTTTTCCGGGTTCTTTTAATCCGATTCACAGGGGGCATGTGGAGATGATAGATATTGCGGAGCGTCGTTTAGGTAGTCGGGTTGCGTTGGAGATTTCGATTCAAAATATTGACAAACCGCCGTTGGATTATATTGAGTTGGAGTATCGTCTTGGGGAGATTGCGAAGATACGTCCGGAACAAGCGGTATGGTTTACGCAGACGCCGCTTTTTGAGGACAAATCGGATATTTTCAAGGGGGCAACATTTGTTGTGGGGGCGGACACATTGCGGCGTTTTGCTGATTTACGGTTTTACCACGAGAGCACACATCAATTGCATGATGTTTTGCGATTGATTGCGTTCCACAATTGCCGTTTTTTGGTTTTTTCCCGTCAGGGGCATCACGGAATAGAATCGCTTGAAACATTACAAATACCGGACATGTTGCGCAGTCTTTGTGATGAAATTCCGCCGTCGGTTTTTGCAATGAATATTTCCTCCAGCGATTTACGCCGAAATGAATTTTAAACAATAATTCTTGACAAAAAACAAGTCTGCAAATTTCGCAGATTATTTTTAAAACTGTCCGCAGATTTCGCAGATAATCGCAGATAAGGATTAAAATCATCTGCGATTATCAGCGTCATCTGCGGACTTATTTTTTTTGTGTTTTCTGTGGTAAAAATAAGAATAGACAGTTATCTTGAAAATTCGGTGCCGTTTTCATATAATTAGAATTAATTGATTTCGGGTGAAGTGTCTTCTGTTTAAAACACTTGCCGTCAACAATTTTAACACTCTATTTTTTATACTAAACATGAAGTTTTGTTTTTTGCACATTTTATTGTTTTTTATCTTTTTTTCGGTTTGGGAATCGTCAACATGTTTTGCTCAAGAGTTGGAATCTTCGCCCAAACGTTGGCTTTTTGCTTATTTTACACAAAAAGGCGAAGACGGTTTGCATTTTGCGTGGAGTGCGGACGGGCAAACGTGGAAACCGCTTAAAGAGGGAAAATCGTTTCTTACTCCGCCCGAAAAAATTAGTAAACTTATTCGCGATCCGTCTATTGTGCAAAGTCCTGACGGAATGTTTCATCTGGTCTGGACGGGGTCGTGGACAAGTAAACGTATCGGTTATGCCGCATCAAAAAATTTGATTGAATGGACGGATATTCGCTCAATTCCCGTAATGGAACACGAACCAAACACACGAAATACTTGGGCTCCGGAATTATTTTACGACGAACCTTCGCAAACATTTTATATCATCTGGTCTTCAACCATCTCTGGAAAATTTTCCGAAACAGCCGGTTCCAGTGAAACGGATTACAACCACCGAATGTATTACACCACAACAAAAGATTTCAAAAATTTTTCCGAAACAAAAATATTTTGGAATCCCAATCACAATGTTATTGACGGTTTTCTCGCAAAAAATGGAACACAATATCTTTTGTTTTACAAAAATGAAACTCTTAAACCGGAAGTGAAAAAGAATATTTTACTTGCGATTGGTTCGTCGCCGGTTGGTCCGTTTGAAGTTCAGGATGTGATTTCGCACACTAATTGGGTTGAAGGACCTACCGCTTTGAAAATCGGTAACGAATGGTTTGTTTATTATGATTGTTACACAAAAGATCATTTCGGCGCCGTTAAATCAAAAGACTTGAAAATCTGGGAAAATATAACTGATAAACTTTGTTTTCCAATTCACGCAAGACACGGAACCACTTTTGAAGTTGATCAGAAAATTCTTCAAAAACTACTTGATCTAAGACCGTAATCAATAGAATATATTGTAACTGCCCGTTTTATTTTTATCACAAAAAACTTGTCCGCAGATTGTCGCAGATGATTTTATTTGTCCGCAGATTACGCAGATTTTCGCAGATGATTTTTAAAATATAAAATAAAGTTAAAATTAAAAATTTTTGTATATTTTTTTTGTATATTTTTTTGTTTCGTATTATCAAAAAACAATCTGCGCTCATCAGCGTAATCTGCGGACGCATTTTAAAAATCATCAGCGATAATCTGCGTAATCTGCGGACAAATTTAAAAACAATCTGCGGACAAATTTTAGCGGAAATATTGGGTCGGTGCGTCCGGTACAACAATTTTGAACGATAACACCGGATGATCCGTCAGTTGGAAATCAATTCCGTAAATGTTGCGCAAATGTTCCTGAGTCATCAGCAATTTCGGAACACCATCGAAAACAATTTTGCCCAAATTCAAAGCAATAACATGAGTTGCTTCTAATGCCGCACGGTTGACATCATGTGTTATTTCGATAATTGTTTTGCCTTGTTTTTGGTTGAATGTTCGGAGCCATTGACTTATTTCGTGTTGGTGTTTATAGTCGAGATAAGTTGTCGGCTCATCAAGACACAGGACATCAGTTTGTTGCGCTAAAGCCGCAGCGAGTTGGACTTTTTGCATTTCGCCGCCGCTCAATGTTTCAATAAATCGGTCTGCCAAATGGAGAATATCCATTGATCGCATGGCGTCATCGACAATTTGTTGATCTGTTTCGGAAATTGGTGAAAGCGGTTTCAAATAGGGATATCGCCCCATTTCAACACGTTGCCGTACAGTAAACGCAAAAACTCCCGCTGCAAATTGTTGCAAATAAGCAATTCGCCGTGCTAATTTTCGTTGAGTAATTTTTCGGATTGGTTGACCTTCAAATAAAATGTTACCTGTCCATGAAGTCAGGATATTATCGAGACATTTTAACAAGGTAGATTTACCTGCTCCGTTTGCGCCGATAATTATCAGATGTTCACCCCGTGAGACGTCGAATGACACCGCATCAAGTAAGGTTTTGTTTTTCCGTTTCACTGTTAGATTGCAGACGGACAATAAAGGGCATGGAGTTTGAACACAATCTGTTTTTTCCGCATCAATAAATCCGTTTATACTTTTGATATACTCCATTCTTTTATCAAGTGTTCATTTTTTTGTAATATTTGTAATATTTGTAATATTTCAGTAACGTTTTGAATTGTCTCAAAACAATGAAATATTACGAAAATTGTCCTTTCATTTATTTCATATTCTAAACGATATTTCTAAACAAAATCTCTAAACGGTTACGATTTTTATTCGATACGATATTTATAATTTTGTATGAATAATTATTCTTCTTTTTCTTCCGTGTATGAAATTTGTTGGTAAACAGGTTTGGCGTTTTCGGTAATTGTGTAACGCGGATCAATATGAACGATTCGACCTTCTTCGGGAATGAGCGTATTTTCTGACGTGTTTATTTTGTTTGAATTGTTTGAATTGTTTGGAATTGTCCGAAAAGTTTGATAGTTATTGTTGCGCTCTGAAAAAACCGGAGGCAAGAGCGAATGAATTTGTTGTTCCAATCTCAAACGGGCAGAGTTGAAATTTGGAAACGATTTAAGATTGGGTAAAACCGGTTTCAAAAAATGTGGTTTCAAAAAGTGCGGTTTCAAAAACTGTGATTCTGTTTCGATAATCAAATTTTCCGGAGATTCTTCGATGATGATTTCGTTCCATTCCGGTGTTTCAATATTATCCGGTTGAATATTATGCGGTTGAATTTCCTGATTGAAAGATTCCCAATCATATAACGTATCACTTCCAAGACCGTCGCCCCAAAAGGGAAGAGAATTTTTGACCGGAGGTTGTTTGCGAACCAGATTCCGAATAAAAATCGCCGGATCACGGGCTGCTTTATCGGTGAAAATATTAATGTTTCGCGTAATCGGTTTGATGTCGGTTCGTAACATTTTATCAACTTCGTCGGTAATCTGTTCGATATTATCAAGCGTTGTCAATAATTTTTCGTACATTTCAGGATCACGCATCAATTTTTTAATTGTTCCGTCGGAGTTACGAAATCCTGCGGCAATCATTGTCAATTCACCAAAAAGCGAATCCAATTTCACCGCACTCTTTTTAAGTGTTGCAATAAATTCGGGAACATCATCTTGAATTTCATCAGTGATTTTCGATACACTTTCAAGAGATCGTTCCGCTTTTTCAAGTCCGCGAACAATTTTATCCATCGAAACATTGCCGCGCTCAACCAATAATCGTGCGTCATTGACGAATAAATTCGAACTGTCAATCAATGTCCGCGAACGATCCGCAAGATCAGGAATATCAGTAACCAATTTTCGCACATTTTTTTGAATTATCGGATCACCGATAAATTTATTTCCTTCATCAGCAAGCCGGTTCATCAATTTCATTGTTGTACGCATTTCATTAAACGTATCATCAAACAAGATTTGTCGGGCTTTTAATTCTTCCGAATTTCCGAAAAAAGAATTGATTCGATCAAGAAAATCGCCGACCCGAACAGTAATACTGCTGAACTGAACCGCCGCATCGGACACATTGTTAATCGCTTTGGTCAGATCGCCTTCGATACTGGAAAATCCGCTCATTAAATCCAACGGCATTCCGCCAACCAACGGTTTATCAGGATCAATCTCCTCAATTTTACCGGTAAAATTCGCCTTTTTAATAAATTCTAAGGAGGCTTCGCCCATGATCACTGTCTGGCGGATATGACATTCTTCATTTGTGTACAATTTTCGTGCTTTAGCGATAAGAATTGATACTTCAACTTCCCGATCCTGATCAACTAATTGAACATTCGAAACGCGTCCGATTTTCACACCGTTTTTAAACACCGGCGAATTACGGCTAATACCCGGTGTTCGCTGGAACCGAACCTTGACCATGTATTCGCCGCCGAAATTGACAATCGACTGCCTGCCAAAAAATACCATCAAAACGACAAGACCAATCAATGCCGCAAGAACCATTATACCGATCCGAAATTCACGCTGTTGAGTATCCATGATTTTCGCTCATAAATTAATTTGATTAGTGTACACAAACGATTGATTCGGAAAAACAAAAAAATGTTGTTCCGGTAATTCGGCAATATTATCTTAGTTTTTGATTCCCAAAAATTGTTGAACACGTTGATCTTTTGAATTTTTGATTTCGTCCGGTGTTCCGTCAAAAATAACTTGCGATTCTGTTTCGGCGAGTTTGGCAAACGGATACAACATAATAATTCGACCGGCAACTTTACAAGCGGATTTCATATCATGTGTTACCATAATACTTGTTACGTTGTAACGTATTTGTGTTTCAATCATGAGTTCGTCAATGACATTGCTCATAATTGGATCGAGTCCGGTGGTTGGTTCGTCGTACAGTATTAGTTCCGGTTCCAGAGCCAGTGCTCTTGCAAATCCGACGCGTTTTCTCATTCCGCCGGAAAGTTCGGCGGGTTTTTTATCGAGAATCTGCTGCGAAAGTCCGACTTCGTTGACAAGCCGTTCAACTGTTTCATCAATTTCCTTTTTTGATTTATTGGTATGTTGAACAAGGGAAAAAGCGATATTTTCTTTTACGGTCATACTGTCAAATAACGCCGCCTGCTGGAATACAAAACCGTAACGGATTCGGATTTGTGCAAGATCGAAATAGGATAATTGGTTTAAATCGTTACCGTCAAAAAGGATACGTCCGGTGTTTGGTTTATTGAGTCCGATCAAGGTTTTCAGTAACACGGTTTTACCGCAACCGCTTTCACCGATAATTGCAACAGTTTCGCCTTTGAAAACGGAAAAATCAATATTTTGAAGTACCGGATTGGAACCAAATTGGATATTAAGATTTTCTATGCGAAGGATTGGTTCTTCCTGCTCGTTTAAAATTTCGGGCGGTGAATCCTGAATAAAATCCGGTTCCATTAACTCTATGCGGAGGTTTTCCGGTTTACTGTTTTTTACCTTTTCTGTAACCATATAAACCCATTACATCAGGCAGCCAACCACAGGCAAAACCATAGGTGAAAACCGTAAGCGAAAACATTTAGGCAAAATTATTGATAATATACTCATTACATTTTAAAATTCGGTTTTGTCAGAAAATATCACCTGGAATATTCTAGTTGCCAATCCTATAAATTCTGTTAATCCCGTCGAAATTTGTTGATTTTGTTCAAAAACGCAAACCGAATTGTCAAATGTGAGAAGTATATATTGATAATTCTGACTTATTGTATTGCAACGGGTTTATCTATCGTGTTTATCGATAAAATGCGGGTTTGTCATAAACTAACGACTATTATCCAAACTATCGGCGAATTCAGAAATAAGGATTAGGAAAACTTTGACGATTTTGCGGTTTATGCAGATAATTTATTTA
>JAISNF010000216.1 GCA_031276415.1 Planctomycetaceae bacterium | reverse complement strand
GAATGATGCTATTAGTCCAGATAAAACTATTTCGTTTCAACCTTTCGGAACGGGAATAATCAAGATTGCTGAAAAAGCCTTCTTACAATTTGATCTGACACGCGACACAAATAATAATGATAATCCGTTAGATTCTTATGATCCCACTAAAACTTATGATCCGACTGATCCGTCAACATATCAATTTATTGCAACAGTCAACAATACAATTACCGGAGAAGGCGATCTTGAATTGAGTAACGCCAGTACGGAGATTCTCAACTTGACCGCAACCGATTCAACGTACACCGGAAAAACATTAATCAACAGCGGAAACTTTGGAAAAATCCGAATCGCCAGTGTTCATTCAACAGGTCAAACAAGTGAAGTCAACATTGTAAAAGATTCCGCACTTCAATTTAATGTGACGGAACCGTCAAAAGAAAATCCTTATGACCGGATTATTACCGGTATTGGTAATGTCGAAGTTCTGAAAGCTACCGACGTTTATGTGCAAGGTTATAATACTCCTAAAACACAAGATGAAATAATAACACGGTATTCCGATTATACAGGACAGACATTGGTTGAAGGTTTGAGTGAGTTACATATTCTTGATGTTGACGCAACAGGTAAAACAAGTGTCGTTGATTTGGAAACAGAATCAAGCGGTTTAGTTTTTGATTTTAACGACAGAGAAAATCTGGAAGAGAAGGTTTATAATCGGTACATTCACGGTGCCGGATATCTTACCAAAATGAGGAATGGAACTGTGGTTCTGGATTTGGAAAACTCATTTTCACATCCGAATGATTACACCGGAATAACAACAATTGAAGCAGGAACGCTCAAATTGAAATATGCCGAAGCAACCGGTCAATTTGATGAAGGTGAAAACCAAAGTGTTGTGATTAATGGAACCGGTATTCTGGAACTTGCTTTTGAAGGAGATTACAAAAAAGGAATCACCGGTATTGGAGCCATTGCTAAATCAGAAATTGGAACAACAACCTCTTTACAAAGAATATCAACTTATAAAGGCGGAACGTACATTTACGGCGGAACACTTTCGTATTCGGATTTGGATGAAGACACGCCCGGCAATCTCGGTTCAGGCGGCGTTTGGTTCAAACGCGGCGGCGGAACATTGCAAAACCGCGAAACAGTTAATAACTTTGATCAGAAAATTACTATCGACAGCGGTTCCACCGCAACCTTTGATACACTAAAAGATTTAACCGTAACCGGAAACAATGGAATTGCACACAACGATATTAGCACGACAGATTCGTATTATAACCCTGCCGATACAAAAAGTCATTTCGTCAAAACCGGTTCCGCAACCATGACTATTAACACCCAAGCAGCATGGACAGGGAACACAACTGTTAAAAAGGGTACGTTAGTCAATAATATTCCGATTGATACCATTCTGACTCTTGAAACAACCGACAGCGTTTATCAAACCGGAAATGACAACCGACAAGTTGCCGCTCTTTTGGGTGAAGGAAAAGTCGAAATGGCAGGTAGTCATAACTTCACCATCAATAATGCCGAAGACGATGTTTTTGACGGCGTTTTAACCGGTTCGGGAAATCTGGTGAAAAAAAATGACGGAACTCTGACTTTGAATAACCCCAATAATAACTACAGCGGAACAACTACCATCGAAGACGGAATTGTTGTCGGAAATATCTCTCAAGGAACCGATTTAATTATCCGCTCCAGCGGTCAATATTACTCCGGTAATAACAACCGATCAATTAGTTCGTTGCAAGGTTACGGAATCGTTGATATGCAAGGTTCTAATTTGAAAATTAACCAAACTAAATCCAACTTTTCACCGGTTTTCAACGGAACAATTCGCAACGCAAAACAATTCCGGAAAAACGGCGACGGCTCGCAAACATTGGGAGGAATGCAATATAAATTTACCGGTGATATTTTTATCGTTGCCGGAACATTGCAGGTTGGCGGCAGTAATAGTTCGGGAACCACGCAAATGATTACCGATACCAATCTGACTGTAAAAGAAAATGCAACACTCATTCTGGAACGGCTGGCAAAAATTGATGTCAAAGAAACACTCACCATCAACGGAACTTTGGAAGTGCTTATCGGTAACAATTTCATTCACGCCGGAAAAGTTTCGCTCGGCGAAAATTCCATATTAAATGTTGCCGGAATCGAAATCAATGATCCCCAGCATCTTCTCATTCAATCCGATAATGAAATTAAAGATAATTTTGGAGTCACTCAAGTCGGCGGCGAAAATCCCAATGTCGATTATCTTATTCTTGATGTTACAAAGTCAGAAGATAAAAAAGAAATTTATGTCGGGCAATCGTTGTCGTGGTACAAATCAACAGACGCTCACGGAACTTTCACACTGACTAATCCAGATAGTAAATTTACACTCAGTAACGGTGTTGAACTGAAAAATGTAAACGGAACATTTGATCCCGCTGTGTGGGACGGTAAAACGTTGACCAAAAAAGGACTTGGAACATTGGTTCTTGCCGCTAAAAATTCCTACACGGGAGCAACAAATGTTAAAGAAGGAAGATTGAAACTCACCCACGAACAAGCAACTTCCGGCTCATCGGAAATAAAACTCGCCGATAATACAGAATTGAATCTCGATTTTAGCCAACTCCAAATTCCGCAAGAGGACGGTTCTTATTCCTTGTCGAAAGGAATGGCAACACGTATTACCGGAGCGGGAAGTGTTGTTAAAACCGGTCATGGTTCTGTTTCCGTTCTCAGCGGTAAAAACACGTACAGCGGAGCAACCAATGTTGAAGAAGGTGTTCTTCTTGTGGACGGTTCGCTTGACAACAGCCAGGTTTGGGTACGTGAACTGGCAGGTTTCGGCGGTGACGGCACGGTTAATAATACGGTCAGTTTCATCGACGGTTCCCATTATTACTGGCGGTTCGGCGCAACAGAATCCGAATCGGATAGTTTGACGGTTCAAGGCAACGTTTATATCGGTGATAATGTTTTGATTAAACCGGTTGCTCTTGTTTCAAGAGAACAATTAAACAGTTTTGAAAACTGGAAAGTCCTGAATTATTGGTCGGGATTGAACGGACGTTTTGCCGGAATTGACGATTCCGAACATCCTTTTTTTGAGTTCAAACTGGATTACGATCAACCAAATTACGTAACCATCAGCGGTTTTATCCGCCGTGAACCGCGTCCGTTGAGTGATATTGTAGCGACTTCGTTGTTGCTGGCGCAAACGAAAATGTACCGGACGGCTTATCAACAAATTACACGGGAATGGTTGAGCGAATGCGCCGAACATCCTTCCAATGTATCTGTTGCGTCTTCCGTACTTTCAAGAGGACAAATCAAACATCGTTCCCAACGGACAGCGTGGATGACATTCGTCGGACGCGGCGACGATTTTGATAGCAGTTATTTCAAAGAAGGATTCAATTTACAGTCTTACGGAGTACAAGCCGGTTTGTCCCTCATCTCCAACTGTACACGCTCTTTCGGGTTGTTGTTCGGACGTGAAGAAGGGAAACTGTCAAATTATTCCGATCAAGTGAAAAACGAAGATTATTATCTCGGTTTGTATTATGGTCAGGTTTTTCGTTCCAATTTAGACATTCGGGCATACGCCGGTGGCGGTTGGCAAAATAACGATCTGATTCGGACAAATAACGGCTATCGTTACGGTGCCAATTTCAACGGCAATACGTTCAATATGAATCTTGAACTCGGACGGCGTTTCAAAGGCAGACAAAACTGGAATATCCGGTTCTTTACCGGTGCTGATCTGGAAGTCTCCCGAATCGGCGGCTCCACTGAACATTCCATCGATCTGGAAAATTCAATTGAATACCGCCAGTACAAACGTTCAGAATTGACAAAATTTATTGCTCGCGGCGGAATGGAAGTGATGAAAAACTGGCGGCGAATTGATTTCCACGCCGGAAGCCAACTCGGTTGGAACTTTGGCGACACGCGACCGCAAACGGAAATATATTATCCGGCTCTTACGGGAACGTACATCAAACCCAATGTTCTTGGCAAGGGTGCACATCTTGGACGTTTTGAATGGGGGTTCAATGTCGGAATGAACTGGTTCCTCTCGGAACGCCGCAACACGTTGTTCTTCCTCGAATACAACGGCGACATCTACCTAGACCGCGACGGCAACACCTCCGCCGGAGGCGGAACCACCGGATTCTCCTGGAAATTTTAATTGCAACGGTTGATCAGGAATTACAACAGGGTCAACTGTCGGCGAGTACACCGCCCAACCTTTGCGGCGAAAGATCGTCTATCAATAATAATTCCGCATTGCGAAACTATCAACTATCAACTATCAACTATCAACTAATTATGCGTATTATTTTGGTCAATCCGCGTGGATTTTGTGCAGGGGTAAATATGGCGGTTAAGGCTTTGGATGCTGCGTTGCGGTGTTTTGGGCAACCTGTTTATGTTTATCACGAAATCGTTCATAATACTTGGGTGGTTGATTATTTCCGGCAACGCGGAGCGTGTTTTGTTGACTCGATTGATAATATTCCTGTCGGCAGCAGATTGATGTTTTCGGCGCACGGAGTTTCACCGCAAATCCGTGCGTTGGCGTTGAAACGAAATATTAAAACGATTGATGCGACCTGTCCGTTGGTCAACTCCGTTCATCAGGCGGTAATACGTTATGCTTCGCAAGGTTATTCGATTATTCTGATTGGTCATCGCGGTCATGACGAAGTGAACGGAACAATGAGCGAAGCACCGGAATCTATTCAAATTGTTGAAAACGAACAGGAAATCGCTGATCTTTCTTTCCGGCAGGATGCCAAATTGGTTTATCTGACTCAGACAACGTTGTCTGTTGACGAAACGGCGAAAATGATTCAATTATTACGGCAACGATTTCCGGCAATCACGGGACATTCTGATGCGAACATTTGTTACGCAACACAAAATCGTCAGAATGCGGTACGGGAATTGAGTATTGGTGTGGATGTGGTGTTGGTTGTCGGCAGCCGAACCAGTTCCAACAGCCGCCGATTGGCGGAATTGGCAAAATCGCTTGGAATTTGTTCTTATCTTGTTGACGGACCGAACGATATTGAATCGGATTTGTTTCAGGGAAACGAAACAATTTTGATAACAGCCGGAGCCAGTGCGCCGGAACAAATTGTACAGGATTGTGTTCGGATGCTTCAAAACCGGTTTCACGCAACTATTGAAGAAAAAACAACATGTAAAGAATCCCTTGCGTTTCGGTTACCAAAAGAATTAACCGAGTTAAAGTGTGAATCTGCTTCCAATTCCGAAACCGATATGATATATTAATTTCTAATAATCGATTTTTTATTTAACCCAAATTATTTAACCACAGAGGACACAGAGAGCACAGAGAAAAATGTGTCCGCGATTACGCAGATGAGCGCAGATAATTTTTTGAGAATACGAAACAACAAAAACAGACGAATAATTTTTTATTTTATATTTATAAATGATCTGCGATAATCAGCGTAATCTGCGGACACTTTTCTTCTCTGTGTCCTCTGTGGTTAATAAAAATGTGGTTAATAAAAACAAATTTGTGGTTTTTAGAAGTTCCCTCAACTATTTTACATTATTACAATGCGTTATTTTCTAACTTTTAATGTTGTTTTTTTTCTTTTGATTTCTTCTTTTGCCGAAGCGCAACAGCGTAATCCTAAAATCGGTTATCTTTATCCTGCCGGAGGTCAGCAAGGAACAACTTTTGAAATTCTGATCGGCGGTCGTCAAATCGCACGAAGTTCTGAGGTTCTGATTTCCGGTTCAGGTGTTCGCGGGCGGATTCTTCACGGTTATGCCGGTATGTTTATCAATAATTCCGATGAACGTAAAGTTGCGCAACAAATTTATAACGACGCCAAACAATTACTCGAACCCAAAAATGTCGCCGCAAAACAGGAAGAACAGAAAGATAATCGTAAAAATGAAAAGAATGAAAAAAAAGAACAAAAACAAATTTCGGAATCGCAAAACAACAATCAAATGAAAGATTCCGCCAAAACCGCAGAAGAACAAGCATTGCCGTCACCGGAAACTATTATGCAGCGGTTTCCCTATTTTAAACGTCTCACCAATCCAACACCGGATGATTTGCAGTTAGTTTTTTATGAATATTTTGCGCCGCGTGTTGACCGAAAACCGAAAGAAACATTGAATCAAGGCGTTTTGGTTGAGATTACTATTGATGCTGACGCCGCACCGGGAGATCGTGATTTGCGGTTAATTACCGGAAACGGAATTTCGCCGCCTGTTCGTTTTTTAGTCGGAACCAATCCTGAAATCAATGAATTGGAACCAAACGATTCAAACGCTTCAAATAGTTCAAATACTTCAAACGGTTCAAACGCTTCTCCGTTACAGACATTGGAAGCATGGAAACATCGTGATGCTCCCAAAACAATCCGGCAATTGAAACCGTTTGAATTGCCAATTGTTATTAACGGACAAATTCGGGCTGCCGATGTTGATCGGTTTCAATTCAAAGCCCAAGCGGGACAACATCTTATTATTGGGGTTCGCGCACGGTATTTGATGCCGTATCTTGCCGATGCGGTTCCCGGTTGGTTCCAAGCCGCTGTTTCGTTGTATGCTCCCGACGGTAAAAAAATTGATGACGCCGCATCATTCCGTTTTGATCCTGATCCGGTTCTTTGCGTTGATATTCCCAAAACCGGAATTTATACTTTGGAGATTCAGGATTCTATTTTTCGCGGGCGAGATGATTTTGTTTACCGGATTTCGATTGATGAATTACCGTTTGTTACCTCTGTTTTTCCATTGGGGGGCAGGTTTGGTTCGTCTGCCGAAGTTGAGATTACGGGCTACAATTTACCTGACAAAAAAACGCTTCTTAATATAAAACACGGCGAAACGGAGATTCGTGAAAAATCATTTTTAGACAAAAATTGGCTTTCCTATCCGATTCGTTACGCCGCCAATGATTTACCGGAACGCCTCGAATCGGAACCAAACAACAACATAAAACAAGCGGAAAAAATCTCCTTGCCGGTTATTGTGAACGGACAAATTTCGGAACAGGACGATGTTGATTATTTTTCATTTGAGGGGAAAAAGGGCAATCGTGTTGTTTTGGATGTTACCGCCAGATTGCTTCATTCTCCGCTTGATGCCGGTATTGAATTGATTGGAGCGGACGGCAATATTATTGCGGCAAACGATGATCGTGCCGATTCCAAAGGTCCGAACATTGGTCTGGAAACTCATCATGCTGATCCTTATTTGAATGTTGAACTTCCGGCGGACGGGATTTACACGGTTCGGCTTTTCAACACGATCAAACGCGGCAGTCTGGAATATGGTTATCGTTTCCGTATTTCACCGCCGCAAGAAGATTTTGCGGTTTATTGTGAGCCGTCAAGCCTGTTTTTCAACAACAAAACGCAACCGATTAAAATTCGTGTTTTTCGGAAAGACGGTTTTAACGGTGAGGTTCGGCTTCGTTTGTCGGAATTAAGTGAGCGAGCCGGTTTTCAACTTGGAGAGGTGAAAATTCCGGCAGGAACCGAAGAAACAACGGCAACATTAACGCTGTTACCAAAATACAACGGCGAACCGACTGAAATCATTTTAGAGGCGGTTGCGGTGATTAACGGCAAAGAAAAAAGTCATTTGGTCATTCCTGTTGATGATTTTGAGCAAGCGTTCATTTATCATCATTTTGTTCCGGCAAACGCTTTGGTTGTTACGAAACCCAAACGCCGATGAACAGATGATAAACATCTTTGCCAAAACAAGAAACTGTAATTATGAAACAATTCAAGCCTCAGGAATTTGGACGTTTTCCCGATTCGGAACACAAACGCAACTTTTTGGATTGCATCAAATCGCGTGAATTGTCCAACGTTGATAGGGTACTTCTAAAAACTCAAATTTACTTTTTAAAACCACAGAGAACACAGAGAGCGCGGAGAGGAAATTTTTAAAAATTTATTTTAGATCAAAAGTCAATGATAATATTTAGGGAACTTCTAAAAACATTGTTTTTAAAAATCACATCCTTAAAAATAAGGACTTGTAAATATTTTTCGTCTAAAAAATAGTTTTTTAGACGTTGCCATTAAATAACGTTTTGATTCCACAAATTAAAAATTCCTCTGCGTTCTCTGTGTCCTCTGTGGTTAATAAAAAAAATAGTTATTAGAAGTTCCCGATATTGAAAAAGGGCATCGTAGCACTTCGCTTGTT
>JAISNF010000117.1 GCA_031276415.1 Planctomycetaceae bacterium | reverse complement strand
AACACATATCAATCAATTTCAAAATAAACAAAATAACGATTACCTTATAACGACTGATTTAATCCGCCATTTGATATTTTGCCGTCATCAATATCGTAAGATAATCAATTTTATTGATGAAGCATTGGTGGATTATTGTACGTCCGATAAACCTGATGAATTTAATCCTTTTCAAAAACAATTATTAGTTCAGGATATCCGATGTACAATAGAAGATTCGCTAGAACATCTTATACGTTTGTGTGAGTAGTCAATGTTTCGCCGAAGGGCTTTCATCCACCATTGGTCGGCGTACTCGCCGACAGTTGACATTGTTTTCGGACGGAAATGAAAACAACCTCATTTCTACCTAATTTCCTAAACAAAACAACCTCAGTAGCAAAAAATGATATAAAAAATAAACCTCATTACCTCATTAAAAAATAACAAAAATAAATGAGGTAATGAGGTTGTTGTGTGTTATTTTAATTTGGCTACTGAGGTTGTTTTGTTAGGAAAAATTAGGTGAAAATGAAGTTGTTAAAATAATGTACCTGTTCACGGATAATTTTTTTGGTTGTTCTTTTTTATTTTTGTTTTTTTGTTATTATGGGTGTATGGAATTTTTTCGTGGAATTTTTGAACAATCGGAATTGATAACTTCGCTTCGAGCAGAGGTAGAGCGTTTGACTATTGAGAACGCTAATTTGAAGGCACGTATTGTGGTTCTTGAGAAGAATTACGGTAACTCCTCTAAACCTCTGTCTTCTGATATTGTTAAACCTTCACGAGATTTTTCTCCTTCTCATCAACATCATCGCCGTAAAATTAGCGGTCAAAAAGGTCACACTTGCCATACCCGCCCTCAGTTTTCCCAAGACCAAGTCGATGATGTGATTCCGTTACATTTTGATCGATGTCCAGTTTGCGGCGGTGAAGTGACGCTCACGGATCAAGAATCTCCTCGTATTCATCAACAGGTTGAAGTTGTTGCGAAGCCGTTTATAGTTACGGAATATCATCAGTATCGGTATCGGTATTGGTGTGAGCATTGCCAATGTTATCATTATGCCGAGTTACCAAATTTTGTACGCAATTCCGGTTTGTTCGGGGCGAAGTTGATAGCCTTGACTACTTATCTGAAAAGTCGCGGACACATGTCTTACAAAACGTTGCAAGATTGGGAGAGTGAGTATTTTTTGTTTATTCAATCCGGTATCAAACCAACTAATAATCGTACCGAACAAACAATCCGGCAAATCGTTATTGATCGAAAAATCACACAAGGAACTCGAAGCAAAAATGGAAATAATGCACAAGAAAGATTTTGGAGCATCCTAACAACTTGCAAACAACAAGGAAAAAATTTCATTAAAAATTTCATTACCTTCTTACAAAATTCCATAAATGCCGCTCTCAATGGATTACCGCCGCCAATCTTAATAAAAAAATAATTGCAAAAAAATAATTGCCAACGATAGAATTACGCAAAAATATCCGTGAACGGGTACAACTTTTTTAACAATTTAACAATTAACTGTTGTAACTTTTAACAATTATTAACTCTTTAACAAAACAATTAACTATGAACATGGCACGAACAATTTTATTTTTTGTAACGTTGTTTCTTTCACCGGTATTTCTTTTTGCTCAGGCGGAAGGAGAGTTGCAGATCGAAACGACTGATAATGTAACACGCATTAGCAACGGCGAAGTTACTATTTTCTGGGATTCTGAGCGGCGGGTTGTTTCCGTTGACCAGAACGGACTTTACGCACAAATATCACTTCCGAACGCCAAAACGGCGGTTGTTGCCAAACATCCGGTTATTGGTCGTAATGGTCAACCTATTGCGGGTGCGTCGTTGGTGATTCAAAAAGAGAGTAACGAAAATATCATCGAATCCATTTACACATTGGCGGAACAAAATCCGTTTGTTCTGATTTCCAATTTCTTTACGAAAGAATCATACGAAAATGGTTTCATTAAAACATGGAATTTTCCAAAAATCGAATTGCTGCTTCCTGAACCGGCAGACAAATTAAAATCGTTTGGAACTGCCGGACTTCGCACGGTTGACGGTCATAAAGGTTCGTATTCATTTCTTGCGGTCGTGAATCCTGAAAATCGTAACGGTGTTGTAACCGGTTGGATTACGCATCGCAAAGGTTCGGGAATTGTTTTTTCGAACAAAAATGCCGAAGGCAGAGCCGTGATTTCGCCGGTTATCGAATACGGTAAATTGTTACAGCCTGTTGATTTGGAAAACCCGATGGATCATCTGTCGGAAATTTTTGTACTTGGACGTTTTGACGATTGCCGGCGCGGTTTGGAACGTTATGCGTGGCAGATTGCCAGATCGCATCAAATCCAGATCAAGGAGCCGCTTTCCGGTTATTGTACATGGTACGCCGATCAATTCGGCGGAGCCTGTAACGAAACGGAAATTGTCCGCTTAACTCAAACCGCTACGGAAAAACTGGCTCCTTACGGTTTCAATTTCGTACAAATTGACGACGGCTGGCAAACCGGTGTAACTAAAAACGGTCCGAAAAAGAATTTTACGCAACATCATTCGGAAGGCTCTTATCGTAACGGCATGAAAAAAACGGCGCAAATGATCCGGTCACATAATTTTCGTGCCGGAATTTGGTTTATGCCGTTTGCCGGTTCCAGCGAAGATAATTATTGGAATAAAAATTGGTTTGTGAAAAGCGGTGTTACTGATATTCTTGACGAACACGGTAAATCGAAACGACATTACAATCAAACGGTTAATAAACGCGGCGAACCTTACGAATCGTTCTGGGGCGGAACATCGCTTGATTTAACGAATCCCGATGTACAAAAATATTTGCATGACGAAGTTCACCAAATCGCCGGAGAATGGGGATTTAATTATTTCAAACTTGACGGTCTTTGGACTGGAATGGCAACCGAACAACTTTATATTAATAACGAATATCGACCCGATGATCTCGGTGAATCGGAATTTCATAATCCCAATTTGACGCCGATTGCCGCTTATCGGAAAGGTTTTGAGATTATTCGTAACGCTGCGGGCGATGATGTTTTTATTCTTGGTTGTAACGTGTCACAAAATATGCGGACATTGGGAGCGTCGTTTGGTTGTGTCGATGCGATGCGGATTGGTCCGGACAACGGAGCAAAATGGAATTCGTTGAAAGCGGGACCTTGGCACGGTTCGAATCGGTATTTTCTGAATGGTCGTGTTTGGTGGAATGATCCTGATCCGGTTTATGTACGAAATTCAATTCCGCAAGAACATGCTCAACTGATTGCATCATGGGTTGCGGTGAGCGGTCAACTTTTTGCGTTTAGTGATTGGCTGCCGTCACTTTCCGAAGAACGTGTTCAGATTCTCCGCCGAACAATCCGGCATCATGGTTTGCGATCAGCAAGACCGGTTGATCTTTTCAATGAAGATTTACCGAAAATCTGGCATTTGACAACACGATCAAACCGTAATATTTCCGAACGAAAAACTACCGGACTTAATGTTTCCGAATCGAAAACACAAGAAATTCAACCGCGTGAAATTGTTGCGTTTTATAATTGGGACGATAAAAATCCGTTAAAAATCGAAACAAATTCTTCCTGGATTGGTCTTCCTGAAGCCAAAGAATATGTTGCGTTTGATTTTTGGGGCAATAAGTTTTTTGGTTTATTTACGGACAAAATTTCCGTTGAACTTCCGCCGGCTTCATGTCTTATTCTGGCGGTTCGTCCGGTTGAGGATCATCCGATTCTGTTGAGTACATCGCAACATATTACGCAAGGAATTACCGATGTGATTGAGGAACATTGGAATCCCGAAACGAAAACTCTTTCCGGTGTGAGTTGTGTTGTTGAAGGCGATCCTTATGAGTTACGAATTTACGATCCGGTAAAAAAAGAACTCCGCCGCGAAACACTCAATCCAACAGAAACTTCCAATGATTTTTCATGGAAAGTTACGTTTTAGATTATTGCCGTAACTTTCTATTTTATTAATAACAGAAAACACAAAAACAAAAATTGTCCGCAGATGACGCTGATAATCTGCGGACAATTTTTGTTTCCGTATATTTTGCAGTTAAGAAAATAGGCAGTTATGTTGAAATTGATTATGTTGAGATTGGTGTTGAAATATTCGCCAGTAAGTCTTCAAGTTTTTTTTCTTCTTCTTCGGAAAGTTCAGTTTGTCCGAAATTTTCGGATTCATCAGAACCATTGGGAATCGTTAATTGAAGCGGCGGTAAATTTAACGTTGCGGCTTCCACTGTGGGTTCCGCCGGAATTTCAACAGTTTCTGTATCGCTAATCGGTATTTCTGTATCACTAACCTGCGGTAATAATTCAGGAAGTACGGAAACATCAGGAAGATCAGGAATTGCAGAAATCATTTGTTCGAAAATTTCCGAAACGGATTCTATTTCTGTTTCTTTTTCCGGTTCTGTTTCGGCGGAAATCATTTCTGTTTTATTTTCGTCAGGCAATTCCTTTATTTCAGTATCAATAAACGCTTCGGGAATTTCATCGGCAATCGCCTGTTCCTGTGATTCCGGTAATTCTTGCGTTTTCGAAATTTCCGCAACATTTTCCGAAGTTTCTTCAATATCAGATTCTTCCGTAACAGAAGGAATAATCGGCACAGTAATTTGTTCTGAAATTGGTTCAGAAACTACGTCAACGGGTTTTGTTTCCGGTTTAGCAATTTGTTGTTGCAAAGTAAGAAAATTCGTCGCTTTTTCCTTATCAACAATCCCCATTTTCTGGGCTGTTTCAAAAAATCGGGAGACAACCTGAAACGCCTCACCGAACATCTCCGTCATGGATTCGTAGAGATATTTATTTTTGTCCTGATCAGCGAAAATCTGTTCTCCTTCCGTTTTTGTTTCGGCAAGCAGTTTCCGAATCGCCTCCAATCCTTGTTGAAACGAATTGATTTCCTGTTGAATTGCGTTAGTTTCACCGGTAATTTCCGCTAACAAACCGGAAAAACCTTCGACCTTTTGATTCAACGTTTCGACTTTGGAAGCCAACGGAACAATTTTTGTTTGAATAAGAGCAACCTGCTCTTCAACAACAACAATTTTTTCAACAATATTGTTCATAATTTTTACTCAAACGGTAAAAAAAGAAATTATACGTAACTGTCTATTTCCTTAACCACATGAAAATACGGAAACAAAAAAATGTCCGCAGATGCCGCTGATTTAATCATCTGAACATAGAATATAACAGAATCATAAAAAGTCAAATATTTATGATTTTTTCGGGAATAGTTTTTTGATTTTCGGCGCAAACACTGAAAATAATCGGAAAAGCGGGAAAAACCGGACTAACTGAATCAAACTAACTGGCAACGATATGTAATAATCGAAGTTGTTCGGCATCTACTTTTTTATGAGCGGCGACACATTGTTCGAATGGAGTGAGAACGAGTTCACCGTGTATTTTACCGACCATTTTTCCGGTTTCGCCGAGCAAAACGGAACTGATGGCGAAGTTACCGAGTTCGGAGGCTAAGATTCGATCTGCCGGTGTGGGCGAACCGCCGCGTAAAACATGACCGAGAACAACTGCCCGACTATCGAAGGGATTACCGGCTTCTTTGAGAATTTTCTGCATTGCGAATGCTCCGCCGCTTTCATCGCCTTCGGCGACAATTGCCAAAACAGAAGTTTTTCCGGCTTCTTTAATTTTTTGAAGTCTGGCAACGATTCGTTTTGGTGATTCTTCGGCTTCGGGAATACAGGCGATTTCGGCTCCAGAAGCGATGGCGGTAGAAAGGGCAATATCGCCGCAATGCCGACCCATTACTTCAACGAAAAACATCAAATCATGACTTCCGGCGGTATCACGAAGTTTATCAACGGCATCGACGGCGGTATGAACTGCGGTTGAAAAACCGATGGTGTAATCTGTACCGAAAAGATCGTTATCGATTGTTCCCGGCAGTCCAATGATTTGACCATCCCAGACTTTTCCGAGATCGAGGGCACCGGTGAGAGTGCCGTTTCCGCCAATTGTTAGCAGGGCATCGAATTTATGCTTGCGTAAAATATTGGCGGCTGCTTGAATACCTTCTGGGGTTTGAAAACGTTTTGATCGGCTGCTGTGTAAAATTGTGCCGCCGAGTTTTGAAAGACCGGAAACGGAACGTATTCCCATAACATGAGAACCATTTTCGCCGGGATAAAATTCTTCATTGAGAAGTCCTTCGTAACCATGTTGGATGCCGAAAATTTCGTCATTAAAGGAACAAGCAGTCCTGACAATGGATCGCAAACAAGGATTCATTCCTGGGGCGTCACCGCCGCTACAAAGTACACCAATTCGCATAGAATTTTTTTTACTGAAATTTGAGTTGAATGTTAAAAAACATAATTGATAAAAGTATAACAACGCCGCAACAAATGTCAACAAACCCGCCAATCCTGACTCTCTCGTAAGTAATCGCCTATTTTCTTAACCACAAAATCACAGAATTGTCCGCAAGATAATTTTAAAAATTTGTCCGCAGATTACGCAAATTAGTTAATAGTGAACAGTTAGTAGTGAATAGTGTTCGCAATGCGGAATTATTGCCGTTCTCTAACTCTCCGTTCTCCAACTCTTATCATGCCCCGTTGGGGCATTCACAATTGTAGCGATGGGTTTTAACCCATCGCTATTTTAATCCATTGCGATTTTAACCCATCGGGCAAATTATTATTCGGTTAGGAAAATACGATGAATCAGCGATATTTTTCATACTGGACAACAGTTGCAGAACCTTTTTTGGAAAAATGAATTTCCA
>JAISNF010000087.1 GCA_031276415.1 Planctomycetaceae bacterium | reverse complement strand
TAATTATCATTGACTTTTGATCTAAAATAATTTTTTAAAATTTCCTCTCTGTGAACTCTGTGTTCTCTGTGGTTAAATAATCTGTGCTTAAATAAAAAGCCGGTTATTAGAAGTTACCTTGTGTTCGTTATAACCGATACAATCTACAGGATTTTGTCAAAAACGTGTTTTTTTAACCGGATTTTTTACGGTTTTAAAGTCAAACGATTCGAATGAAAAGTAAGAGTTCTATCACGACTATAACTTTGTGAAATTTATACTTTGTAAAATTTATCAGGAAAATTTTACACTTTGCTCCTAAATTTAGAATTTTAGAATCTTTGGAGGTTCAACTCATGCGTTTGACAAGTTTCGGTATCGTTCTCGTTTTGGTAACGAGTTTTTGGGCTAACCAGGGGAACGCTCAGATTCCAGAACGCGTGCTTTTCCAACCGGGAAGTTATGCTTTCGGTCCTTATCACTCAACTCCTTCGGCTGGAATTGCCCAACAACCGGTTGCATTGCCAACTGATAGTGCTGCTGTTAACAGTGCTGTTGTTGAAAGTGCTACCGCTGAAAAGTCGCCGGAAACCGAAAACAATTCCGAAGAGAACAAAACCGAATGGGAAACAACATTTGGCGTTGAGGAATCACAACAGGAAAATGAGACCGATTTTATTGAATCCGGTCTTTCCATTTCGTCGAATCCAACAACAGTTCCCTATCTTGCCTACCATCGTAATCCCATAACTCATCGGATTCATGTTGTTCCTTATCAACCCGGTTACGCCGCTGAGCCTGAAACATTTCCCAAACATCAATCAAAATTGAATCTCTTGCTCTCATCACTTCCGTCCCGCGAACAAAATCGTCCGCAAATTCAATACGCAAGTTATTATGATCCTGATCCGGTTATTGTTACGGACAAACCAAGCCGGTTACAATTAATTCTCGGTTATCCCAATGCTTCATGGACAAGTTGTTGCGAAAATCGTTGGGGAGTTCGTTTGGCGCAATGTCCGGGTGTACAACCGGTTGCGTTGGGACCTTATGCGGAAGCCGGCATCAAAGATCAAGAACCGATTGTATCCGGTCATTCGGGAGGACTATTCGGAGGAATTTTTTCGGGACAACGCCCATTAAATTACGCTCAGGCAATACCGTTACCGCCGCATCAAAGTTTGAAACAGGTTCCGTCCGCTTATTATCCGGTGTATTCACGGGAAGAGTTACAGCGAATTGCTGAACAGCGTGATTCTTATATCGGAAAAACGGTTGTTCCGGTTCCGAAATCAATTCCGAAACTGCCGTCCGCAAATCGCGAAATACCATTGCCGCCCAAAACAATTAAAACAATCAAAACAACACAACCGCTTTCATCTTGCGCCGACAACCAACCGCGTGAAGAATGTAAGAAACATATCAACTCGTGTCATTCAACTTCTTGCAAATCTTGCGCAACAAAAACCGCTCATCGTTCTTTGAAAAACAACAAAAACACTTGCGGAACAGAAAATAAAGAAAAGTAAAATTATTACAAATAAAAAAACAAAAATATCCCAAACCGTAATATTCGTGCGTTTTTGGTATTTGTTCCTATTCGTTCCTGTTTTGTTCCCAAGTAAAGTATTGGCAAACTCTTTTGTGTAACGATGAGATTATGAGATTTATTAAAGGGA
Source organism: Planctomycetaceae bacterium (assembly GCA_031276415.1). Taxonomy (GTDB): domain Bacteria; phylum Planctomycetota; class Planctomycetia; order Pirellulales; family Thermoguttaceae; genus WRKP01. Next base: position 1,524 of record JAISNF010000087.1, on the reverse strand, counting down.
TTCGTATCAAAAATTATCGGGTGCTTCGCGACATTTCGCTTGGTTCGATTCACACTCCGGCGATGTCAACCGATTCTGAAAGCAGCAGTACGGGCGAACCATTAACACCGATTACAGTGGTTATTGGACGTAATGGTTACGGTAAAAGTACGCTTTGTGATGCGTTGGGTTTTATTGTTGATTGCCTGAAAAGCGATGCGGAACAGGCTTGTGTTCGCCGCGGCGGTTTTGATAAAATCGCTTCGGAAGGTTCTGATCGAATCATTGAATTTCAGATACGTTACGGAAATCTGCTTTATTCGTTATGTATTACGGCGGATGATTATAATGTTCCGTTTGTGTATGCGGAAACGCTTTCGCATATTGGTTCCGAATTTGGAAATCGTAACACGATGAATTTTTTCGCCAATAACGGAGCCGGTAAAGTGGTGCATCCTAATTCGGAATCGGTTAGTGACATTCATCTTGCGGATCGGCGTCGTCTGGTGCTTTCGACGCTTGGCAATCTCACGCAATTTCCTGATATTGTTTCGTTTCGGGAATTTTTGGACAATTGGTATCTTTGTTATTTTTCGCCGGATTCTGCACGAAAAACGCCGTTAGCGGGTCCGCAGCGTCATTTATCGCGTCACGGCGACAATTTAGCCAATGTGATACAATATTGGGAACGTGAACACGAAGGCAGGTTGAATGACATGCTTGGTCGTGTTTTGGGTAAAGTTCTTGGTATTACTCATATTGAAACATTTCAGACGGAGGATGGCAGGCTTTTGCTTCGTTTTTTTGAGCGTGGTTTGCAAAAACCATTTTATGCGCCGCAAATGTCGGATGGGACGCTTAAACTGATTGCTTATTTATTATTACTTGGTGATCCGCAACCGCCGCCGTTTATTTGTTTTGAGGAACCGGAGAACGGGTTGTATCATAAATTGCTTGGTGCGTTTATTGACGAGATCAGACATTGGAGTAATGGTCAGGCGGGTTCTCAATTTTTTATTACAACGCATCAACCTTATCTTGTTGATGCATTAACACCGAAAGAGGTTTGGATTCTTGACAAGGGTTCTGACGCATTTGCTTCTGTTCGGCGTGCCAATGACGACCCGATTGTCCGCAACATGGTAGAAGAAGGAATGCCGCTTGGTGCGCTCTGGTTTAGTGAATACCTCGATAATGAATAAATGTTCATAAATAACCAATCCGCGCAACAGTTATTTATTGCGCAACATTTATTTTATTGTAATTTTAATTTTTCATAATATTTTATGGGGCACCTCTAATAATAGTATTCAGTCGTTTTAATTCTTTTCCGATTTTCATTTTTTGACAATTTTTAATTTTTTCGTATAATTTTTAATTTTTTATTGAATCATTTTTGTCTTTTTCGTCCTTTTTGTCGCTCTTTGGGGGGTAGTCCTTATTATCCTCTTGTTATTACTTTGGTTGGGTGTTTTAATGTTACCAGTCGGCTCATATTGTAAACTAAATTCCGCATCCCAATTTGAAATGCCGCCCGAACCTTGC
>JAISNF010000065.1 GCA_031276415.1 Planctomycetaceae bacterium | reverse complement strand
AAAAGTGTCATTTTCGACGATTCCTTTTCCGAAGAACGACCCAATATGAAAAAAACAATTGAACGGCTGCGCAACAATATTGAAAAACGGCGAAAATAAACTCTGTTGCGAAAAATGTGATCGTAAAATATACGTAAAAAATATTCGTCATTATTTTCAAAAATAATTTGTATTATTGACGGTCTATTTTTATGTTTCGTTTTTTCTAAAAACTTGTCAGATATTTCAGTACAGAATTTCAGTACAAAAAATGAACATACTTGAAGAAATTATTGTTTCACGCCGAAAGGATTATGAATCGAAAACAATTTCGGAAACGGAATTGAGTATTCGTTATCGGGAACGCACGGATTTTCGGTCATTTCGTGATGCGTTACAAAATAAAATTCAATTTTCGTTCAACACGGCGGCGGTGATTGCGGAGATCAAACGCGGCAGTCCGTCCAAAGGATTATTTGCTCCTGAACTTGATCCTGTAATTTGTGCAACAGAATACGAAAAAGGCGGAGCGGCTTGTCTTTCAGTGTTGACGGAACCGCATTATTTTTCCGGTTCGTTGGACGATCTTATTGCGGCGAGAAGAAATTGCCGGTTGCCGGTGTTACGAAAAGATTTTATAGTTTCGGAATATCAGGTTTATGAAACGGCGTTATATGCGGATTGTATGTTATTGATTGCCCGATGTCTGGACGCAACGCAACTCAAAGATTTACATGATTTGGCGGCATCGTTACGAATTGATGTATTGGTTGAGGTTTCCGATGAAACGGATATTCGCAAGATTGAACCGTTCCATTTTCCGCTTATCGGTATTAACAACCGGAATCTGGCAACAATGAATGTTGATACGGAAATCGCACGAAATTTTGTCCGTTATTTTACATCGGATCAAATTATTGTTGCTGCCAGCGGTATTTCTTCGCGTGCTGATATTGAAACAACAATGCAAAGCGGAATTCGTTCCTTTTTAATTGGAGAAAGTTTGTCCAAGAGTTCTGATCGTATTAAAACCCTGCGGCAATTTGTAATCGGAAAATCTGAATAATCGCTCGAATAGTAATTCCGCATTGCGAAACTCTCCACTAAAGTAACTGATTGACTATAAAATGTAAATTTGATAAAGTGATTAGGTTGTTTGTCGGGTTTGCTGATTAACGTATTGTTAATTATATTGTTAATTGTGAGTTCAATGTTTTTGTACTTTTATGCCAACGATTTTAGAAACGAGTCAGGTTCGCGGTATTAAATTGCTTTATTGGTTGTCCGTTTTTACTGCAACAGTAAGCGGGACATTTTGCGCAATATTTGTTGTTGTTCTCCTTTACAACTATCATTTTTCTTATCGTCCGCAATCGGAAACAACAGATTTTGCTGTTTCCGATTCAAGTATTGGCGAGATTCCGTTTTTTTCAAGTGATCCGTCGTATCGACAACCGGCATCGGACACGTTTAATTTGTTGCCAACCGATTACAAGGAATTTCTCGCCTTGAAACGTCAATTGACCGCCGATAAAACAAATGAAACTCTCAAAGAAAAAATACGGATTCTTGATCAAAATCTTCGGCTCGACTATTTTAGACGCCGCGAAATGATTATGCGGACAACACCGTTTCTTTGTTTTGCGGCGGTTGTTTTTCTCATTGCCACGCGGACGATTTCCATTTTGAAACGGAATATCCCGATACCGTCCGGTAATTCCGTATCCGTGTCACGGCAATCGGATTCGGAACGCCTTCGATTGGGAACTCTGACAATTGTAGGCGTATCAACGGCATTGCTGGGTTTGGCGTTTGGCTTGATTCTTTTTCCGGCGTCACCGTTTGAAAATATTCTGTCCGCAAAACTGTCGGAATCGCAACAAATCCAAAATAAAACTCTCGCCAAAACAATATCCGGTAATTCCGAAAACAGTAATTCAGAGAAAAATAAATCATCGGCAACTACAGAAAATGCGGCACTCCCTGTTCCGGAACTCCCTGTTCCGGCACTTCCGGTTCCGGCACTGTCGGATCGGGAATCATTTCTTGCGGAACTTGCTCAAAACTGGTCATCGTTTCGTGGTTTTGACGGTAGCGGAATTGCTCGTTCTTCAAGCCCGCCAACAAAATGGAATACCAAAACCGGTGAAAATATTCTTTGGCAAACCGAAGTTCCGTTATCCGGTAAATCATCGCCGGTTGTTTGGAAGAATCGTTTGTTTTTGAGCGGAGCCAATGAGGAAAAACGTCAGGTTTATTGTTTCGATGCGGAGACGGGTCAAATTGTCTGGACGGTTGACGCTCCGTCAGTTACGGCAAGTCAACAACCGATTCGTGTTAGCGAAGACACGGGATTTGCCGCACCGACAATGGTTATTGACGGTTATCGGGCGTTTGCTTTATTTGCGAATGGCGATCTTGTTGCGGTTGATTTTAGCGGTCGTGTTCTTTGGAGTAAACATCTTGGTATTCCTGAAAGTTCTTATGGTTTTTCTGCTTCGCCGGTGTTGTATTTTGACCGGTTAATTGTCCAGTATGATGTTGGTGACGGAACAGACGGCAAGTCAAAATTGTATGCGTTTGAAGTGAATACCGGTAACATTATTTGGGAAATTCCGCGCGAAATTCCCAATTCGTGGTCGTCGCCGATTATTAAAAAGATTGCGGATCGTTATCAAATTATAACTTGCGGCGATCCATTTGTGATTGCTTATGATCCTGAGGACGGCAAGGAAATCTGGCGTTGTAAATGTCTTGGCGGTGATGTCGGACCGTCGCCTGCGGCGCAGGGAAATGTAGTTTTTGTTACGAACCAAACTCCGCGTACAACAGCAATTGACGCCTCCGGAACCGGCGATGTTACCGCAACAAATATTCTTTGGCAGGGCGTTAATGCCTTACCGGATACGCCAAGTCCGTTGGCAACGGAACAATATTTTTACACGTTGGATTCCGGCGGTTATTTGACGGCGTACAATCCGGCAACTATTAAAAACAAACGGGCGGCGTTTTGGGAATTAGAAATTGGCGAAGGGATTTCCAGTTTTTATTCTTCACCGGTGCTGGCGGGTAATTTGTTGTACGCTTTTGATAAATCGGAAGATGATCCGCGTGCGTTTGTTATTGATTTATCAAAATCGGCAACAGATGATGAAGGCATGTTGACGGAAGAAGCCGCCGGAGCAATGCTTCTGGCAATCAATCCCATGCAAGAACCATGTGTTACAAGTCCGGCAATATTAAATGATCGGATTTTTATTCGCGGTACAAAAAAAGTTTATTGCATCGAAAATAAACAATCGCCGTAATTATTCATGCTGATTTTTACGGGAAATTCTAAAAAACACAAATATATTTTTATTAACCACAGATTTTTATTAACCACAGAGAACACAGAGAACACAGAGGAAATTTTTAATTGGAATCGAAACATTATTTAATAGTAACTTCTAAAAACATACTTTTTAGGTAAAAATATTTACAAGTCCTTATTTTTAAGGATGCACTTTTTTAAAAACAATGTTTTTAGAAGTTTCCTAATATTATCATTGATTTTTGATCTAAAATAATTTTAAAAATTCCTCTCTGTGAACTCTGTGTTCTCTGTGGTTAAATAATCTGTGCTTAAATAAAAAGCCGGTTATTAGAAGTTACCGAAAATTATTTTTCGGAATACAAAAACAGGGACAATTTTTTCATAACGATAAATTACCAAAAATTATAGAAAATTACAAAAATTATAATGACTTTACAAATAATTATTCTTGACGGCGAGGCTCTTAATCCTGGTGATTTGAGTTGGGGTGATTTGGAGCAATTGGGTGAATTAACCGTGTATCCGCAAAGTGAACCTAGCGAGGTTGTTTCCAGAGCGATCAATGCAGATGCGGTTTTCACGAACAAAGTTCTTTTCAACAAAGAGGTGTTGTCGCAACTTCCAAAATTGAAATACATCGGTATTTTTGCAACAGGTTATAATGTTGTCGATTTGGATGCTGCCCGGCAGCGTGGTATTCCCGTAACCAACATACCGGGTTACAGTACGGAATCTGTTGCGCAATTAACCTGGTCACATCTTCTTAATCTGACATTCCGGCTTAGTGATCACGATGCCTCTGTAAAACAAGGCGATTGGTCGCGATGTGCTAATTTTTGTTATTGGAATCATTCGCTTGTCGAATTGTTCGGATTAACTTTTGGAACGATTGGTTATGGTGCGATTGGTCGCCGTGTTGCTAAAATTGCGGATGCGTTTGGAATGAATGTTTTAGCGTACACTCCCAGAGCCAATTCAAACAGAGCCAATTCAAAAGCGGCAGATCATTTTGTGCGAATGGTTGATCTTGAATCGCTTTTGAAACAAAGTGATGTTGTTTCATTGCATTGTCCGCTTACTTCGGAGAATCAGAAAATGATTAACGCTGAAACGCTGGCGTTAATGAAACCAACGGCGTTTTTGTTGAATGTTTCGCGTGGTCTTTTGGTTGACGAACAGGCACTTGCTGACGCATTAAATTCCGGTCATTTAGCCGGAGCCGGGCTGGATGTTCTTTCCCAAGAACCGCCTGATTTGTCAAATCCGTTGTTTCACGCTCGTAATTGTTTTTTCACACCGCACATTGCCTGGGCAACATTGGCAGCCAGAAAACGATTACTCAAAATCGCCGTTGAAAACTTCCGCTCCTTTTTGAACGGAAAAACCCAAAACGATGTAACCGCAATAATGTAATACAAAAAATAAGAACATAAACCGTCAGTTCACAAACAAAATATCGTCCGCAGAGAACGCCGATTGTTTTTAAAATAGTCCGCAGATGACGCCGATAATCGCAGATGATTTTTAAATATAAAATAAAAATAAAGTTAAAGTCAAAAATTTTTTGTATATTTTGTAGAACCTTTTACTCCATAATACATAGAAAGGATTACAATAAATGATTACTGTTATTAAAAATGATACTATTAAAGATTACTGTATTACAAATTTAATTACAAATATTGAGGCAAACAACGCAGTCATTGAAATGACTAATACATTTCTCCCTTATAATACAATTATTATTACTTGTAAAAATATTATTTTAATTCATTTTCATCGAACAACAGAGGATGAATCTCCTTATTTTTGTGATATTTTTTTTGAACGAATTTCTGGAGAAAAATTTATGAAACTGCTAATTGAATTACAATATCCTTTTCTAAACGTTCCCGATGGGCTTCCTTTTTCTGGAAAACAATTATCCAAATTAAATGTTTTTGTACCTAATGGTGAATTTAGTCATATTCATTTTGATGGTTGTGTATATGGAGATATTATTTGCCAAGATATACTTGAGTACGATAATCAAAATGAAATTCAAAACGGAAATATTTATTCAAACGAATGAGGGCATCCATAACTTTTGAAATATCATAATTATCGATATAAAATAAAAGAAGGAACTGTGCGTTTGTCCAGAAACTTTGAAATAGTCTAAAATTATCGGGACGATAACAGAATCTGTGACAGTTACTATTGGGCATCTCTAAAAATTCATTGTTGATTTAATTCCGAATTTTAAAAACCTCATTTCTACCTAATTTTCCCAAACAAAACAACCTCAGTAGCAAATGAATTCCCCACAACACAAACCTCATTACCTCATTATTAAAAACACGTTTCCTCAAAGTGAAACGTAAAAATGAAGAATAATCGGTTGGCAACGACATTGTTGGGTCTTGAACAACAAAATTCCCTGCTCTGAATGTCGGTCTTGACAATAGGAGCGGGGAATTTTTTTCTCTTCACATGCAATTCCTCGCTCTGAGCGGGGTTGTCCTCGCTTTTAGTGAATTCGTCCTTGTTCTGAGTGAGAATTTCTCGCTTTGAGCGAGGAGAGTCTCGCTCCGAGTGAGGACGACCTCGCTTTTTGTGAGGAGAGCCTCGTTCCGAGTGAGAATTTCTCGCTTTGAGCGAGGAGAGCCTCACTCCGAGTGAGGACAACCGCGCTTTTAGTGAGGACAACCGCGCTTTTAGTGAGGAATTGCTCATTTGGAGAACTTCAAGCCTCATTTTTGCCGACAATCTCCCCGCTTAAAACGACAAAATTGTAATATTTTCACAGCAAAAAGAATTGCCCGCAGATTACGCTGATAATCGCAGATGATTTTTGAAAATTGTCCGCAGATTTCGCAGATGGACGTAGATTAGTGAATAGTTAGTAGTGAATAACGACAAATAGTTTTGCAAGCGAAAATTATTGCCAAAACATTTGTAATCCGAATTGCCCAATCGAATTGTCCAATCGAATTGTCCAAGCCGCCGAATAAATGCTGCTGGATAATTATAATAAAATAACGGTTGAACTTTCCCTTGTTGCCAAGTCGTTTTGATGTGGTAAAATAATTCTTGTCGTCTCACCGTGTTAAACAACATTCTATCACTGTTTTTCCATTTTTTTCCATTCAATAACGAGGTTTACGCGTGCCTGGTACAGCTATAATCGGTCTCCAATGGGGAGATGAAGCAAAAGGTAAAATTGTCGATCTGCTCACCGAACAACACGAAATCGTTGTTCGCTATCAAGGCGGAGCAAATGCAGGTCATACTGTTGTCACTAACGGAAAAGAATTCAAATTATCTCTAATTCCCAGCGGTATTTTTCGCCCTCATGTCCAATGTGTTATCGCCGGAGGTGTTGTTCTTGATCCTGCTTCCATCATTAAAGAAATTGACTCCCTCCTAAAACAAAATATCAAAATCGGTAATAATCTCCTTATTAGTAATCGCGCCCATGTTATTTTTCCATGGCATAATCTCGCCGACCGAATCTTCAATAATATCGGCGGCGGTGAACCCATCGGAACAACTTTACGCGGTATCGGTCCTTGCTATGAAGATAAAGTCGGACGAGCATTGGCAATTCGTGTTGCCGATCTTTACCAGCCGGATTTCAAAGAAAAAATCGAAAATATCGTCGGCGTCAAAAATCAATTGTTTTTGGGATTGACCAACAATTGCGATAACACCATGAGAATCCCCGGCTTGGATGTGGAACTAGACGCCGAAAGTATTTACAAAGAATATTGCGGTTACGCCGAACAACTTCGACCTTACGTCGCCGATACAACAAATTATCTTCTTGATGCGGTTGATGCCGATAAGCGTATTCTTTTCGAAGGAGCACAAGGTTCATTGCTGGATATTGATCACGGAACTTTTCCTTACGTAACAAGCAGTAATAGCAGCGGCACCGGTATTTTCAACGGAAGCGGTGTACCGCCTCATTTTCTCAAAAAAATTATCGGAGTTGTCAAAGCCTACACGACTCGTGTTGGAGGCGGTCCTTGTCCAACCGAACAAAGTAACGATCTCGGTACACAAATTCGTGAACGCGGCAGAGAATACGGAACCGTAACAAAACGTCCGCGTCGTTGCGGTTGGTTTGATGCGGTTGCCGTCCGTTACTCGGCAAGACTGAGCGGTGTTGATGCGATTTCGGTAATGCTTTTGGATGTGTTGAGCGGGTTCGATTCCCTGCAAATTTGTACCGCTTACGAAATTGACGGACAACGTATCGAATATTTTCCAAGTCTTATCAATGATTTACGAAAAGCGGTTCCGATTTATGAAACGTTACCCGGCTGGAAAGAAGAAATCACGGCAGTTACAAAATATGACGATCTTCCGGTCAACGCAAAATATTATATCAAACGAATTTCCGAACTGGTCGGCAAACCGGTTGAAATTGTTTCCGTCGGACCGGATCGGCTGCAAACAATGTTCCTGTAACCTGTTTTTTTATTTAACCACAGAGAACACAGAGAGAACAGAGAGAAAACTAGCGAATACACAGAAAAAAAAGAATTGTCCGCAGATGACGCAGATTTTCGCAAATAAATTGAGATATTCGCTTGCGTATCTGTGTTTATTTGTGTAATCTGCGGACAATTTTATTTTCCTTCTCTGTGAACGCTGTGTTTTCTGTGGTTTTAAAAAAGTAAATTTGAGTTTTTAGAAGTACCTTTATGTGTTTTCTTGAACGACTATTTTTTCAGACGATATTCAGTGTTGTTTTAATTTTGGTGATGCCGGAAGTGTTGGCGGTTGCCTCAACCGGCGAAGGCGTGGAAGCGTTTCGGAAAGGCGATTATCAGAAAGCCGCCGAAGAATTTGCCGGTGCCGAACAAAAATCACCGAATAATCTGCGGATTATTTTCAATCATGGTGCTGCTCTTGCTGCTTCGGGAAAACTCGATGAAGCAATTCAAACTCTTCGGAAATCGGCTGTGGCAAAAGATACAGATATTGCGTCGAAATCGCTGACACTTTTGGGAAAACTTATGGTGAACCGCACAAAACAACTTCTCGCTGAAAAACCCGAAGAAACTCCGCCCGAACAACGCCAAAATATTCTTGATCAATTGCTTGCGGCGGAAAAATATTATGCGGAATCTTTGCTCGTTCAACCGTCTGAAACGATTCGAATGGATCTTGAACAGATTCGGGCGTGGAAAAACAAAATTCAGGCGGAATGGGATTCTTTTGACCGTTCCCAAAAACGTTCCGCCGAACTTATAAAACGTTTGCAATGGTTTGAAGATTGGGAGGGAACTATCAATAATTCAATCCGTCAAGCCAATGAAATTCCCGATTCGCCGAAAAAATTTCAAACTCTTTACGAAACAGCCCGCGAACAAAATAAATTAACAGAAGAAATCTCCGTTTTGAAAAACGAGTTGCAACAAACTCTGCAACAGAAGTTGCAACAAAAACCGGAGGATAACGAAATATCGGAACAAGAACGTCAGGGAATTGAAGCAATTCTCCAGAACTTGGAACAGATTCACGATTTAACCGGCAATACGGATCAATTGCTTCGTCAATTTCAGGGAGAGAAGGCGTTGGAAGTTGCGAGCGAGGCGGCAAACCTTTTGAATCGGATTCGATTGAATTTATCGCCGTTTGAAGTAATTGTTCAGGAAGCCGAAAAAAAACAGGCAAAACTTTGCAACAACAATCCGGCAAACAATAAACAGGCAAACAACAATTCAACAAACGAAAATCAAACCGGCGAAAATAAACAAACAAAAATTCCCGATATTTCGGAACAAATACGGGAACAACAATTAGTTGCGAACTGGATGCCGTTAATGATTTTTCGGGCAAAACACGGATTGCAGGAAATGGACAACGATCATTTTACCAATCAAAATCAATCGGAAATAAATCAACCGGAGATGAATCAGCAGGAAAATCTGAATGCTTTGCGTGAATCAATGGAATTAGCGGTACAATATGGTCCGGAAATCCAAACATTGGCGGAGGAATCGTCTCAATTACTTGCCGAAAATAAATCCGAAGAAGCGTTTCCGAAACAGAATAAATCGCTTGAACTGCTCCGTGAAATTCTAAAACCGTTGCAACAAAACCAGCAGAATCAACAACAACAGAATCAACAACAACAACAACAGAACCAGCAGCAAAATCAACAACAAAATAATCAGGAACAAAACCAAGATCAAAACCAGAATCAAGATCAAAACCAAAATCAAGATCAAAAACAGAATCAAGATCAAAAACAGAATCAAGATCAAAATCAAAATCAGGAACAACAAGATAAAAAACAGCAGCAACAAGATAAAAAATCGGACAAATCGGAGGAGCAAAATTCATCGGAAACAAAATCGGAACAACAAAAACACGATTTAACACCACAACCGAAAAATGAGGAAATCGAAAAAGCAGAACGAATGCTCCGTCAGGTTAAACGCCGTCAACAGGAAGCCAACGAAAAACGTGAAAAATTACGAGCCTTGCTCATGCAAGCGATTCCTGTTGAAAAAGATTGGTAAACGATTATACTTCACACCGTTTCA
>JAISNF010000062.1 GCA_031276415.1 Planctomycetaceae bacterium | reverse complement strand
GTTATTTAACCATTAAACAAATTGACGTTTCATCAATACGTCCGCAATATATTCTTGGCATTCCCAACGAAGAAGTCAAAGAATCTTTTTTGGAACATTTAATAAATGCCTACAGTAATTATCCTGTTGAAGAGATACAACCGTTAATCTCAAAAATGCAACAGCAAATACATCATGCCGACGTATCCGGTTTGGAACAAAATTTACGAATGCTGTTGGCTCATATTCCTAATATTCTTCACATTGAAAGAGAATCATATTATCATTCATTGTTTTTGTTACTGATGAAAGTTCTTGGTTTCGATATTCAGGGAGAAATACTAACAAATATTGGACGTATTGATGCGGTTTGGCAACAGCCCGGACTAACTGTTGTTGCCGAAATAAAATATCATTCGCAAAAAGATATTGACGATTTATTGGATGAAGCGATGCAACAGATTAATGACCGTAAATATTACGAAGCGTATCTTGATAAAAATGTAATGTTAATGGCGGTCGCTTTTACCGGAAAAGAAGTAAAATGCAAGATAGAAAATGTTACAAATTGTGAATTATAATTTTGCAACTTTTATTTTATTATTGTTCTTGATTAACTCTATTATTTTTCAATTCATTTTTCAGCATTTCAACAAAACTTGTTTCGTTATTAAGTTGTTTCCATACTTCTGTTGTCAGATTGCGAGACCAAAGAGTTTTGCCGTTTTTTTGTTCCAATAAAATAACGGTTGCTGTTCCGATATGAAATTGTTTGGCGAAAGTCTGATTTGCCGGAATATCGTACTCTAAAGTTGTTAATTGAAATTTTGAACCGGAATGGTTTTCTATTTCAAAAAGAGTCCTGCGAACTAAGGCTTCCATTTTGATGCAAGCCTGACAACGAACTCTTGCGTGACAAAAAATCACATTGAAACCGTCTGGAATTTCGACAGTTTCCTGACACCGAAAACGTAACGTAATTTGCGTTAGAATTGCTGAAATAATAAAAACAAGCAAAAACCAAAATAGAATTCGTTTTATTATTGGTTTTTTTATTATTGGTTTCATGGTGATTTTGTCGGGTCGTTGATTGAAGTAGGGGAAAACATTGTCTTAATTTCCGCAACAGATGGAACACGTCCTGAACAACAAATCCGTCCGTCAAGAACCAACGCCGGAGTTGCTGTTACATCAAAAGCAAGAATTTGCGAAATATCCGCAACTTTTTCCAACGTATAATTTAAGCCGCATTCTTTAGCAGCCGTTTCAACATTTTCTGCAAGTTGCGAACATCGGCGGCAACCCGCACCAAGAACTTGAATTTTCATTTTTGTATTTTAAATAGAATGAATTTGTGTATGCGGTTACAAAAATCATAACGTATCTAAATTATTTACATTATTCTATTTGTAATCTCCATCAGTTCTTTTTGCTAGTTCCTGCAAAAGAGCGGATTGATTGCCGTCTGAACCAAATTGGATGACGTTAATATGTACTTCTTATTTTTAATACAAATGTTATCTAAGTCAAGCGTAAAATTCTCCGTCTGTTAGAAAAAAGATGACATCCGGTTTGTAATCAATTGCCATTAAGAGTGGTTGTAATGGTTCAGTTCCGCCGTTAGGAGTAATGCCGGCAATAAATATTTTCGGCATCTTTTTTGTCTTGTTTCACTGCGAAAATCAATTTATACGACTGAATACTATTATTAGAGGAGTCCAATCATAAATGAGGTAATGAGGTTGTTGTGTGTGTTATTTTATTTGCTACTGAGGTTGTTTTGTTAGGAAAAATTAGGTGAAAATGAAGTTTTTAAAATTCAGAATTAAATCAATAATGAATTTTTTAGAGATGCCCGATTGTATTATCTAAAAATAATTTGCGGATTCTTTTCGTATTCGCAAAAATGGGAGTGATTATGATGATTTTTTCCGGTCTGCTTCGGGGACATAAGGAGTTAATTTTTTTTCGGCAAAAATCGGTTCAAATTGCGTCATTCGTTGCCGCCCCCCTATCATTGGAAGTGAAAGCATGTCCTCACCAACCAACGGCTGCGCATAACGTACAAATTCATCAGAAACATCACAACCATTCGGTAAAATCCACGACGCCGGAAATGTACGCTCACTGTTCGCCACTAATTCCAAAGAGACTTTATCGTAACGAACATTGTAAATAAAACCGGCTTCACGCAAAATTGTTGACATAAATCCGCCCTGACCTGTTGCGGCAAGTTCCATCGCTTTTTGACCAAGCCGGTAGGCTTCGTCCAAATCAACCGTTGAAGCATAAGCCATCGAATGACGTTGATCCGTTCCCGGTACGTTTCCACGCGCCGCACCTTTCGCCGGTAACCCTTTTTGATTCAAATAATTAACAACAATTTGCGCAACAGTCATTTGGCTCGCACTAAAACTCGTGTGTCCGAATGAATCTTTAACAGCACCAACATCGCCGACATGAAATCCCTCACTAATCACAACAATACAACGCCCCGCCTGTTTCACAATCGCATTGACTTGTTCCGCCAGTTCTTCCAATGAACGAGGACTTTCCGCCAGATAAATCAGTAACGGAATTTCACGCTTGGGATCCGCCAAACGCGCCGCCGCCGGAATAAAACCGATTTTTCGCCCCATCGCCTGTAACACAAGAACCGGATCCGCCGGACAAGAACCTTCATTTTCCTCATTAGCATACTGAACCGTATGAAGCCAATATTTCGCAGTAGAACCATAACCGGGAGTATGATCAATCAACTTAAATTCACCGTCGCCAACATCATTGTCAATAGTTTTCGGTACACCAACCGCCGTAAGTTCAAGACCGCGCTGCTTCGCCAATTGCGCAATCTTGTTTGCCGTATCCATTGAGTCATTACCGCCGTTGTACAAAAAATAACCGATATTGTGGGTCTTCATCACTTCAATAACCCGTTCAAAATCTTCCTGCTGTTGCGATTTGAGTTTGTAACGGCAAGTTCCAATCGAACCGGCAACCGGCGTGTAACGAAGTAACGCAATTTCCTCTTCCGGTTGAGCAGACAGATTGAGCAGTTCCTCCTTGAGAACTCCCTCAATACCATGACAAGCCCCATAAACCGTTCCAATATTGTCAAATTCACGCGCCGCCTCAATCACTCCACGCAATGAACTGTTAATAACACACGTCGGTCCGCCACTCTGGGCAATAATCACATTTTTTTTCATAAAATTAAATCTATCAAAAATTAAAATTGAAACTAAATTGAAACACAAATTTCAGTAGGTAACTTCTAATAACCACTTTTTTATTTAACACAGTTTATTTAACCACAGAGAACACAGAGTTCACAGAGAAGAAAAATGTCAAAAAATTATTTTAGATCAAAAGTCAATTATAAAATTAAATAACGTTTTGATTCCAATTAAAAATTTCCTCTGTGTTCTCTGTGGTTAATAAAAATAAATCGGTGGTTTTTATATTTTCTACTGTACAAAAATCAAAATACTATTCACTATAAACTATAAACTATTAACTAGAATGTATTGTTGGAAGGCTTCAGCAATTCCGGCAGATTCGGCATCGCCTTTATGAAACAAAATACGATAACGAAGCGTAAATGATTCCCCTTTCCGCATTTTATGTTCACCAGCGGTTTTTTCCGCCTTTTCTTCAAAATCGTGAACTCCAAACGGATTCGCCGCAAAAAGCCCGTAATCACGAACATGCCAATACGTCGGGTAACGAAAACTCGATGGATGATTCAACACGGCAATACCAAGTGTTTCACCTTCAATCAGTCCATAATAATCAACCCAAGCAGAACGTTTTGCCCAAGCGTTTTTATCCGTAACACCTTCAGCATTGACAATATGACCGCCCCAATCGGAATTTGGATTACGTTTTTTTGCGGTCAAATCCATTGTTCCCGCAACACGTATTCCCAACGTTCCCTCTTTCGTGTCGCCAAAAACAACAGAATCCTGAACCGCTGTTACTGTTACATCGAAATCAATAAAACGCATCGCTCCAAGAACTCCAAACCGGAATGTTCGAACATCCGAGCAAACCGGTTGATTTTCTTTATCCAGCCAATCGTTTTCCGTAACAATGAGAGCGGTATTATGATCAATTTCCGTTTTAACAAATTTCCGGTGAACGATTTTTTGTTTTTCCAATGCCCAAAAATCAAGACCGTTGACATCTCCATGCGTAAACCAAAGTGATCGATGATGCGGATGATCTTTTGCTTCCGTTTGATCGTTCCGTTCAAGCATCGGAAAATCACGGGTCATTTTTTTCTTTGTCGGTCCTATAATAGGATAAATAATCGGCGTTCCTTTGTAATCGGTAATATAACCCGCAAAAAGTTGACCGTCAATGTAAATATCGTAGCCTTTATCGGTTTGCTTCAACGTCAGTTCCGCCGCATTGGATACGGAACCAATTACAGTACCAATTATAGTTGTACAAAAAACAACAAAGAAGAAAAAAATCTTTCGTGTTACAGTCATAGTCATAATAGTTGCAAAAAAATTAAGTTTTAAAGTTTATTAACGAAACAGTTACAAAATCAATAATTAATTTTGAAATTAATTTGATTTGTCCTCCGGTAGACGGTTTTGGATTGATTGCATAATTTTTCCAAACACCGTACTAATTCTGTTTTTGAACGGTTCGCCTTTTAATGTACGAATTTCTTCGGCATACTTACCGCAACGCGGAGCAAAAGTGTCCAACGCTTCAAGCGATTGCCAAATAAGATAAGGAGAATCAGATCGGGCGGCGTCCAATAATATTTGTACGGCAACATTCACGTCATCGGTTTTACCGTAACGTCCCAATAATTCGGCAACAACAATACGAACAGAAACATTCTCGTCAACAAGCCGGTCTTGAAGAATTGGTCTCCACGAATCCAACAGCGTCGTTGTTTTTTCGTTTGGCTGTGTTCCGTCCGCTCCAGCCGTATCTGCAAGACGAACCAAAATTCCAATCGCTCCCCAATACCGAACAGCCGGTTCCGCATCTGAAAGCAAATTTCGCAACACATTCGCCGACACAGAACGATCAGTTGCCTGATCCGCAGCGTCGAGAATTTTTTCAAACGGATATTGTTTTGTATCGTGTCCCATTTCATACGGAGTTGAACCGGCAAAACGTGTATGAAGCATCGCTTCCGGCAAGAAATGAACATCGCGAATCATTAACAAATTTTCACGCAATGCCGATTTCAATTTCGTTTTAATATTATCATGTTCCGGCGAATTGGCGAGATTGACAACTTCATCGTGATCGGTTTTGAGATCGTAAAGTTCTTCTGTTGGTTTGAGTTTCCAGAAAAACGCTTGCTCCGACGGCAAATTACCTTGATCGTAAAGTTCCCGCCAAATCTGTGTTGTGCGGGTCTGGAACATATAATTGTTGCGCGAACCGTAAATGATTTCAGGATGATAATTTCGTGCATAAACATATCGTCCGTCGCTGACGGAACGAACCAAATCGCCCCGCTCATCCATTCTGCCGCGAAAACCGAACACAAATTCACGAGGTTTGCCGATAAACTTACCCGCAAAAGCGATACCTTGCATGTTTTTGGGCGGTTCAATTCCGGCAAGACTTAACATTGTCGGTGCCAAATCGACAAACGAAATTAAGCGTTCACTTTTTGTTCCGTTTTGATAATCCGGCGGAGCAAGATGTTTGAACTTCGGCGGAAAATAAACAATGAAAGGAACTCCAAGTCCACAATCAAGCGGGGTTCGTTTGTTACGCGGCATTCCGCTGCCGTGATCGCCAAAGAAAAACACAATCGTATTTTCCGTCAAACCCGCTTTTTCCAGTTCGTCAAGTTTCGCCCCGCAAAGCGTATCCATTTCCGCAATCCGGTCATGATATTGCGCCCAATCACGGCGAATTTCCGAAACATTCGGATGATATTTTGGAACAGATTCTTTGTTCGGATCACGCCGGAGTTCGTGTTCGTTACGAATTTGCGATTCGTGCGTTATTCCAAAATTGAAGACGGCAAAAAACGGTGTATTCGCCGGACGATTTTTCCAATGTGCCTTGTTGCTCGAAACATCCCAACAATTTTTGCCATTTTGTGCAAAAACATTGTAATCTTCCTTAACATTGTTCGTACAATAATATCCGTTTTGGCGAAGATAATCGGGAAACATTTTGATTTGATCGGGCAACGGAACACCGCTTCGCATTTGTCCGGCTCCGAGCGACGCCGGATAACAACCGGTGATAATTGTTGTTCTTGCCGGAGCGCAAACCGGATAATTCGACCACGCAAACCGATACAACATTCCGCGTTCCGCAAGATGATCCAAAACCGGCGTAACTGCGGTCGGAAATTCGTAACAGCCAAGATGTCGTCCGGTGTCTTCGCAGGTCAACCACAAAATATTAGGACGGTCGCCCGCCAAAATCGGCGAAACAACAAAATAAATCAATAACGTTAATACCAGATAAATTGTTTTCATTGCATACCGGTTTTAGTTTGGGCAAACACTTTTGGCAAACACTTTGGGCAAATACTTGATTGATAGTAACTTCTAATAACCGATTTTTTATTTAACCGCAGAGTTCACAGAGAAGAAAATAATTTTTAAAATTTCTTCTTCTGTGAATTTTGTGTTCTCGGTGGTTAAATAAAAAAAACGGTTTTTAGAAGTTACTTTGTGTGAATAGTTTAGATTAGCGGAAAATATCAACGATTCAATTACTGTTGGTTTGGCGGGCAAGGAAACTGTTACCGAGTTTCTTGATATGTGTTGCCGTGTCGTCAAAGTAATTGAAATGTTTTTGTTCTTCGGCGATAATTTTTTCGAAGAGGTTTGCGCTAATACTGTCGTTATTTTCGCGACAGATTTTCATAAAATTGTTATAAGCAATCATTGTTTCGGTTTCGGAATCGGCATTGAACGGGAAAATGTCTTCGACTTCCTGACCGCGAATAATTTTAGCGCCGATTTCGGTTGTCGGTTCGAATGAGCCGTCAATATCTTTGATTCGTTCGGCAAATTCTTCTGCGTGTTTCATTTCATCGATAGCGATTTTTTTCACTTCAGAAGCCAATTTACCGTAATCGTCATCATCTAAACCATAATGTTGGTTCAAATACTGAAGAATTGCGCCAAGTTCCATTGATCGGGCTTTATTCAAAACATCGATTACTTTTTTAGTTTGTTCGTTACGTTCTGTTGACATTGGTTGGTCTCCAAAATACAGGGTTGTTGATAAAACAAAATCGCAACATAGCGATTTCGTTAAGAAAATTCCTACGGCAAAATTAACTGGTTGTTATCAAACTTTGTGCAAACAGTTGTTTGTTTATTTTAGTTTTTTCAACCAATTGGAGTTAATTATACGCCAAAAAACTTCAAAAGATAGTGGAGGTTGATAATAAAGAGCAAAGAATACTGCAAACATTTTTGATCAACAGAGAAACGAATTTTGCAATATTGGTATAAGTTTTTACATATTAAAGATTTATAAAAAAGCAAATGATTTTAAAACGAGTCCGCAGATTACGCAGATAATCGCAGATGATTTTTAAAAAAGTGTCCGCAGATTTCGCAGATAGACGCAGATTGTTTTTGAAAATAGAAAACAAAAAAAGTTAAAACAAAAAAAATTGTTTGTTTATTTTGTTGTTTCGTATTCTCAAAAGACAATCTGCGTCTATCTGCGTAATCTACGGTTAAAAAAATGTCCTACAAAACTGCTCTACAAACTATTTTTGCCATTTTTCTCGTGTTTTTGGGGCAAAAACGGCAAATTTCCGGTTTTTTGGTGTTTACTTTTGACCAAAAAGTGTTTGCTTTTGAGCAATCGGTAATCACTTTTTGCCAATCGGTAATCACTTTTTTGCCAGCCGGTAATCACTTTTTGCCAGCCGGTAATCACTTTTTACCAGCCGGTAATCACTTTTCGCCAGCCGGTAATCACTTTTTGCCAGTCGGTAATCACTTTCTGCCAGCCGGTAATCACTTTTTGCCAGCCGGTAATCACTTTTCGGCTATCACTAATCACCTTTTGGCAATAATTCCGCCTGCGAAACTCTCCACTATCAACTATCAACTAAATCTGACCCCACAAGGGGTCAAATATTTATAGCCCCCAATGTTGTGTTTTTATATTCGACGTAGAGTAGATGAGGGGCATATTAGTTTAGGTTAGGGCTTAATTCTGTTTCGAGATTTCTCCTTTTGTGTCTCAATATCCTTATTCCCTGCTTTTATGCCTCCTCACCCCTCCTCCCACCGGACATGTAGATTTCCCCCATCCGGCGGTCATTGATGCACTCACTGCAAGTTTTCACGAAACATCAATTGTTGCCACTCGTAAGTAA
>JAISNF010000041.1 GCA_031276415.1 Planctomycetaceae bacterium | reverse complement strand
AAATCTCAATAAATCAAATCACACAAATCAAATAAATTACACAAATCATCGTACAAACCAAGAACCATAACTCAAACCAAAACGGCAGGCACGCCGTCATACGGGCGACGTTTTTTAACGATCCGGAAATTCGTTGCCTGCCAATTGCCTGCTAAAGAATAATAGTTTTTAATATGTCTATTAAATATATTATTCGTCTTGCAATGCGTTGTAACCTTCTTCGCCGGTTCGGACTTTGATGACGTTTTCGACATCGTACACAAAGATTTTACCGTCACCAATATTGCCGGTGTACAGAACTTTCTTTGCCGTTTCTACAACCAGGTCAACCGGGACCTTTGTAACAACAACCTCAACACGCACTTTCGGCAAAAGTTGAATATCAATCGGAACACCACGATAAAATTCGCTGCTTCCCTTTTGCATTCCGCAACCCATCACCTGCGTTACCGTCATTCCGGTAATTTTAATGGCATTCAAAGCGGATTTGAGATCGTCAAACTTGTTCTGACGACAAATAATCTCAACCTTTGAAAATTTGGGATGATTAGGATCAAGCGGTTTCGCCGTAACCGTTTTTGCCGCAGGATGTTCCACTGTAACTGCTTGCGAAAGCGGAACTTTGCCCTCTTCATGAGCAACAATACCAAGCAATTGATCGGTAATGTTAAAGTCTGCATACGCACTTGCCAAACCATGTTCGCAAATATCCAAGCCGCCGATTTCTTCCGCTTTGGAAACGCGTAAACCAACTGTTGCCCCAAGAACTCCAAACAGAATCAACATTGTGAAAGTAATCCACACCGCAACAGAAGCAACTCCAATAATTTGCGTAATTAAAAGATCGGGACTCCCACCATAGAATAAACCTTGAAAATCTCCGTTGACTTTAGGATCAGCCAAAAGACCAACACACAAAGTTCCAACTACACCGCAAATACCATGAACAGAAATCGCACCAACCGGATCGTCAATGTGAAGAACTTTATCAATAAACTCAATACCAATGACCAAAAATATGGCAGAAAGTGTTCCAACAACAGCCGCACCAATCGGACTAACAACATCACAACACGCCGTAATTCCAACAAGACCGGCTAACGCTCCGTTCAATGTCATTGATACATCAGGCTTTCCGTAACGAAACCAAGTAATAAGCATTGTAACCGCCGCACCAACAGAAGCCGCAAGATTGGTAGTAACAAAAATACTGCCCATAGAAGTTAACACACCATCGCCGGTTGCACAAACAGTTGAAGCACCGTTGAACCCGAACCAGCCAAACCAAAGAATGAGAACTCCCAAACAACCAAGAGCAAGATTGCTGCCAAGAATAGCACGCGGTTTCCCGTCCTTTGTGTATTTTCCAAGACGCGGACCAAGAAATGCGGCTCCAATAAATGCCGATAAACCGCCCACCATGTGAACAACAGTTGAACCGGCAAAATCGTGGAAACCCATCTCGGCTAACCAACCGCCGCCCCAAATCCAGTGACCGGAAACCGGATAAACAAACGCACTCAACACAATACAGTAAATACAATACGTACCAAATTTTGTTCGCTCTGCCATTGCCCCTGAAACAATGGTTGCCGATGTGGCACAGAAAACAGTTTGGAAAATCAGAAAAACGACTCCGGGATAACTTCCGGCACCATATTTATTTTCAATGGCACCGCCGGAAAACAAATCAATCCCGCCAAAATAAGGTGAAACTGTTTCGCTGGAAAGATTCATTCCAGGCGCAAACATGATTCCAAAACCAATAATCGTAAAGAAAATCGTGCCGAGCGCAAAAGTCAACACGTTTTTCATAACGATATTCCCCGTATTTTTTGCACGGGTAAAACCTGCTTCAACCATTGTGAACCCGGGGTGCATAAAGAACACCAAAGCGGCTCCAAGTAGAACCCAAATGGTGTCCACAGAGGAAAATTGATCGGCGACCTCCGCAACAACTTCGGCAGTTTTTTCGACAACTTCGACTGCTTCCGCTTGTGCAAAAACCGGTAAAAAGAACTCAAGTAACGGCATGACAAAATCTCCTTTGTTGGGTTTAATTCAAACACACTTAACCGCTTTGCGGTCAAACTTCTATTTCCCAATAAAGGCATTTTCCATGCCAATTCAAAATTACATAAAATGAAAATGCGTAAACATTGGTTATTTCAAGAGATAAAGCAATGTTCACAGTTTTACGAAAAAACAATAATTTTGTACTTACAATAAGAAGTGACAAATTTGTTTTGTCAACTTAGCAAAATTACAAAATTGTAAGATCATCGGTTTTGTTACGGGTTTTTATTCAATATATGTTCAATAATAGACATAAATCCAATAAATTATTTGCGTAAATTATTCGCGAATTTGTCCGTTGCCGTAAACGACATATTTGTATGTTGTCAGTTCTTTAATGCCGCAAGGACCGCGTGCGTGGAATTTATCTGTACTGATTCCGATTTCCGCTCCAAGTCCGAATTGACCGCCGTCATTGAATCGGGTGCTGGTGTTGACCATTACGGCGGAACTGTCAATCCGCGTCGTAAATTCCCGCGCCGAATTTAAATCTTTCGTGATAATTGCTTCCGTGTGACCGTCGCTGTAACTGTTAATATGATCAATCGCTTCATTGAGCGAATCGACAATTTTAATGGAAATGATGGGACCATGAAATTCTGTTTTGAAATCAGACTCTGTTGCACGAACTGCTTCCGGCAAAAGCGAACATGTTTTCGGACAACCGCGCAATTCGATGTTTTGTTTCAACAAAGCGTTTGCCAATCGCGGTAACAGGGAAACGGCAATTGCCTGATGAATTACTAATGATTCTGCCGCATTGCAAACTCCCATTCGCTGACATTTTGAATTGACGAGAACTTTTTCCGCAATATCAGGATCGGCAAACTGATCAATGTAAACATGACAATTACCGGCAAAATGTTTAATTACGGGCATTGTGGCTTCAGCGGTTACACGGCGGATGAGACTTTCTCCGCCGCGCGGAATTGTAACTGTAATTTTGTCCGCCATTTTGAGAAATTCACCAACGGCGTTGCGGTCGGTGGTTTGGACAAGTTGCACGGCGTTTGGGGGCAGTCCGGTTTCTTGGGCAGCCTGAGATAAAATTTCCGCCAGTGCCGTGTTGGAATGGAGAGATTCTTTACCGCCCCGCAAAATTACGGCGTTACCGCTTTTGATACAAATTGCTGCGGCATCGGGAGTAACGTTTGGTCTGGATTCGTAAATGAAAAAAACAACACCAAGCGGAACACGAACTTTTTGAACTTCAATACCATTAGGGCGAATTGTTGATTCGATAATATTTCCCACCGGATCAGGAAACTGAGCGATTTCACGCAATGCCGTAACTATTTCACTGATTCGTTTAGGATTGAGCAGGAGCCGATCTATTTCTGCTGGAGTCAAACCGAAATCGGGAGCGGCGTCAATATCTTTTTGATTTTCGGACAAGATATATTCTTTTTTTTCTTCGATTAACTGTGCAGTAAGTTCCAGACAGGCATTTTTTTGTGCGCCGCTAACTCTCGGCATCAAAAGTGAAGCCGCTTTAGCACGAACCGCCATATCAAGACAATATTCTGAAATGTTCATAATAAATAACTCAAAGTGTAAAGAAGTATAACCGGAAAAATTTTTATAGAGAACTAAGTTTGTACTCTATTTATAAGGAAAATCAGAAACAATATCAATCGTTACGGCGTTTCAAACGAAATGCCGCAACGATTGAATTACACACAAACCACTGAAATATTACACAATTTCTTAATCAAGAACATAACCTTCCCGATAAACCGGTTTAATCAAATCGGCAACACCGGGAGTTTTGAGTTCGGCAAGATTGGTAATTTTCATATTGGCAGAGTCCCAGAAAACTTTTTCGCCCCATTCATTGGCTTTCGCCGCCGTCCAAACCGCTAAATTGCCAAGCAACATTGCTTCCGTGAGCGGACCCGCTTGTTTCGGAAAATTCGAAAAACAAAGATCAGGATTGTTTTCTTTAATCGCCGTAATCAGTTCAAACATATTACGCGGATCATCATCTTGTTTTTCTGCCGGTTTACCTTCGGCATCGGGAAAATGCGGTGCGTAACGGATTTCAGGAATCGTTACATTTTGTTTTCGTTCATTCCTGCCAAGCCCTTGCGCGCCTTCCGTACCAATAATAACTTCGCCGCCTAACGGCATTTTTTCAGGATATTTAAAACCGTTTTCTTCGAGAAATTTTTGATCTGGAAACCAACCGCCGTCATACCAGACAAATTTGAATCCTTTGCGTGTTGGTGTATCAGGATACTCAAATTCGATTTGCGATGATTTCGGATAAACATCAAAATCGTGACCGGAAGTTTTGGCAACAACTGATTTTGGAGAACTTAAATCCAATGCCGCCATAAATTTATTTAGGGAATGACACGCAATATCACCAAGTGCGCCCGTGCCAAAATCCCACCAACCGCGCCAGGCAAACGAATGATAAAGTCCCGGATAATATTCACGCGGTTTTGCCGGTCCGAGCCAAATATCCCATTCGACATTTTTGAGTTCCCGATCAATTTTGTCTTTCATTTCTGCAACTTTTGTTTCTATATTGGGATCGTTTGCCGCTTTGAGATGTTCTTCATAACCTTTGAGGGTTCGAACAAGTTCCGGTCCTTGAGGCCAAATCGGACGATTCGTCCAAACATGAATCTCTTTAATATCGCCATAAATTCCCGCTTTCATTTCAGCGGCGTGGCGGCGAAGTCCGTCAGACGCACTACCTTGATTACCCATTTGCGTACACACGCCGGTTTCTTTGGCAACTTTTCCCATGAGACGAGATTCATAAATTGTTCTGGTCAATGGTTTTTGAACATAAACATGTTTTTTCATTCGCATTGCCATAAGACCGGCAGGGGCGTGTGTATGATCAGCGGTACTGATTGTTGCCGCATCGATATTTTTTTCCTGTTCTTCGAAGAGTTTACGAAAATCCGTGTATGTTTTTGCTTTGGGATATTTTTTTGCGGCTTTATCAAGTCGGGTTTTATCAACATCGCAAATTGCAACAACATCAGCAAATCTGGCTGCATTAGCAATATCGCCGCTTCCTTTACCGCCGATACCAATACCGGCAAAAGCGAGGCGTTCGTTTGGTGATGCGTTAAGTTTTGGTGTTTGACCGGCAATAACCCAATAACCCGCGCTGGTTACTGCTACGGTTTTCAAAAAATCACGACGACTGGTTTGACAATTAGTTTGGTGTTTCATAAAAAAAATCTCCTAATTAAAAAAATGTTGTTAGAATGCGACCCTATGCCGCAGAATCTTGTATTAGTTTTACACGCAAAGAAACATGTTTGTCAATTAGTCAGAATAAATTATATTTCTACCCGCCAATAATTTAAGGGAACATCTAAAATAAATTTGTGTTTTTTAGAAGTTTCTGTTAGGTGAGATTGATTTCTGTTTTTGCTTCGCCGAAATCCGGTGCTGTAATTTTTTCCGGCGGATTGTCCAACGGTCCCGGAACATAATAAAATGTATGATTTCTTCCGGCTTTTTTAGCGGCGGTAAGCGTTTTCTCCAAGACCGACATGACCTCGTCTTTGGTTTGTACTGCAAGCGATTCCGTAATCGCACATGTTAATTGTAAACGCAACTTTTCCAACCCGCCGTCAATCCGAAACGTTGTTTTTTCCGCCCATTGCCGAATCCGTTCCACTTCGGCAATTGCTTTTTTGGGACTGGTATTGATCGCCGCCACCAAAAAACAATTACCAAAATAAATACCGACTAAATCCGGCGGTTCAAATCGTTCTTTTAACATATTGCCGAAAAATTTGATGATTTTATCGCATACCATAATACCGTGTTCTTCATTTGCTTCTCCGAATTTGACAAAATCAAACAGAGCAAACGTAATCATTTCTTTTTCATGACGTTTTTGTTTCCACCATTCGCTGATGGTAACATCAAGACCGATTCGGTTGTAAATTCCAAAAGATTCATCAATAAAAAGTTGTTGCGGAACAGTTCCTTCGCGTTTTTCGTTAAAGATAATATGAACAAACGCACGATCTTGCATATCTCGCAAACGGTGGCGTACCAAACGAAGATTGGCAAGTTCTTTAATCAAACGGGTAGCACCTTCTTCGGCTTTGTCGGTCAAATCCAGATGATCGAGATTGCTCAAAGTCGTTTCAATTTGAGCCGATTGTTCCATATTGGCATAGTCAATTTCCTCCGCAAGATTTTTGAGAACACCAAATTCATCGAGCCGTTGTTTCATTTGTTCGGTAATACTTGCCTGAGATTCCAGATAATTCCGGCAGTCGTCTTTTAATTCTTCGAGAAATTGTTTGACATCTTCCAGCGTCATTTCAGAACGAAAAGAGCGGATACGCCAATCAAGTTCCGAAGCAAATTGCCCGCTTTTTTTCATAGCGATATTGAGTTTCATAAGAGCGACTTCAATATGTTCGTCCTGAATAAACCAGGTTTGGGCAATTTGTTCCTTGTCCGTAATCGTTGTAAAATCATCGTTAGCGATGTTATTATGGGGTATCAAAGCCGAAATTTCAGCGGCATAATTGGAGTTTTTATTGATAAGATCATTTTGTTGCGGATTTACATTTTCGGTGTTTTGGTTGTTGGTACCGGAAGGAGAAGTATTTTCCGAAACGGACGTAGAATATTTTTGTCGAATAATCGGCAATGCCGAAACACGGGTTCGGAAGATATTCCAATAATCTTGAAAACGCGGAATATCAATAACTTGATTCAAGGCGGTTTTCCAATCCGGCGGTCCGAAACCAAAACAAATGGCAACGTAACACCCCAATAGAATATTGGTTGTAATACAAAGAAAAATGATTAAAAATATCAACACAATTACCGTAAAAATTCAATAAAAAGACTATAAACTTAAACAAACCTAAACGAATCAACACATTATTGCATTATTTTTTAACGAATTATTTTCAACAATTATTTTCAACATTTCTGGGGTCATTTATTCTGATGTTATTTAATTTACTCTTATTATTTTTTACTGTAAAGCCCCACACAATAATTTGCTTACGATTAAACCTCAAAAATCCGGCAACTCAAAAGTTAGGCGGC
>JAISNF010000007.1 GCA_031276415.1 Planctomycetaceae bacterium | reverse complement strand
ATAGATTCATATAACAATAAATCAAGACCAATACAAAGTAAAACCTTTCAGATAAAAAACGAAGAACAATAAACGACAATACAGACTCCGCTTAAAATTTCGTGAACGGTTACTATTTTACTAATAATTCCGCTTGCGAAACTATTCACTATTCACTATTCTGCTACTGAGGTTGTTTTGTTTAGGAAAATTAGGTGTAAATGAGGTTTTACACAGAGATAGGCAACGTTTCGCCTGAAATGTTGCTTATCTCCGTTTGTTTTTTGTTTAGCGGAAAATTCGTTCAAGCGGTGAACCCTGGGCAATACGGTAAAGCGTCTCAATATCCAACGATTGCGGATCAATCACGCCTTCCGGTATTGTCGGGCAATGTTGGTTAAAAGGACAAATATTTATACAAATATCACAACCAAAAAAATGTTGACCAAGTTTTTCCCGAATCTCATTGGGAATCTCACCACGATGCTCAATCGTCCAGTAATTCAAGCAACGCCGCGCATCAAGAACAAACGGACGCAATAACGCCCCAGTCGGACATTTTGCTAAACAACTTCGACAAGTATTACAAGTTATTCTCGCCCCAGCCTCAGAATTAACAGAATCAGCAGAATTAACTGAATTAACTGAACTAAAATCCGTAATACCGGAATCTGTAGAATTTGTTGAAACAAAATCAATCGCCGTTTTGTTTGAATCTTTTTCCGTTTCCAAATGTTCCGTTGAAAGAAACGCCGCCAGAAAAATTTTTGAACCGTATTTCGGATTGATTAACAACGTATTGTAACCAATTTGCCCCAAACCGGCATCCGCCGCAAATTGTTTTTCGAGAATCGGCGCCGTGTCAACCACGCCGCGACATTGACCATTCGGAAAAAGTTCATGGTATTTGACCGCAAGTTTTCGAAGCCGTTGACGAATCCAATCATGATAATCAATTCCCCGCGCATATTCCGCAACACCTTTAAGTTGCCGGACAGAATGTTCTTCGCCGCCAAGAACAGTCGCAAACGAAACACCAAGCATCAAAATAGACCGAACCCCGCGCAACACAAAATCAGGATGTTTTCGGGCAAACCGTTTTTCCACAAGATGATTCATTCCGGCATGTTGCCCCGCATCAATCCATTGCTCAAACGCTTGAAATGTTTTCGGCTGTTTCGCCGATGTAACACCGCAAAGTTCAAAACCAAGTTCCAATGCCGCCGATTTCAATTCGTCAGTCGGGTTCATGATTCGAAGATCGAACAACTCCAGCAGTTTCAAGAAACGTTAATGTCGATTCCAAAGGACAATCCGTAAAACGAACAATCGGCTCAACAGGAAATTTCAACAACGAACTCTCAAATGAATTTTGAATCGGATTTTGAATCGGATTTTCTGCAGAATTTTTAACGGAACTTTTAGCAGAAATCTCAAACGGACTCTCAAATGGAATTGCAAACGGATTCTCAATCGACGGAACTAATTCCGCCAACGGTGCCGCCGCAAAAAATAATCCGTCCAAAATATTCGCAAGATCAATTTTTTGATCTTTTGTTTTCTGATCTCCCGCTTTCTGATCTTCTGTTTTCTGAACTTCCGTTTTTTGATCTTCCGTTAATTCTATCGGTGTTCCCGTCTCAATCTTTTTTTGTTTCGGAAAAATAAAAAACGATAAAATCATAAACGAAACAAGAAAAATCGCCGCCGCACTAATTACCGCCCGATTTGTGAACCAATAATTCCGCCGACGAATTTTCGTGTTCTTTGATTGTGAAATTTGTTGCGAATTTGGTTGATCATTCAGGTAATAATTCCGACGGTTTGCGAAAATAATGTCGTTGATGTTGTCAACATTGTCAATATTGTCAATATTGTCAACGTTGTCAACGTTGTCAACGTTGTTAATATTTTCGTTGCTTTTATTATTTATTTCGGTATTGGGAAAACGGAGTTCGAGTTCAAGTTTGAGCATTTTCGTATAATATTCCCACAATTTCGGATTTCGCCGAACATACCACGCCGTCCAACCCGCAAGCGGTTGAGCGTGATCGAGAGCATGATCAATCCGGTTCATAAAATAATGTTCGATAAATTTCATCGGAGTAATTTTATAAAAATGGTTGAAGTTTTTTTCGGGCACGGTGAAGTTGAACCCGCACGGCTCCTTCATTTTTTCCGGTTTTTTCGGCAATCTGCGCCAACGGTAAATCTTCACGATAACGAAGCACAAGGATCGTCAACTCTTCCTGTGAAAGATGTTGTTCGGCAAGATTCCACAGGTTTCGTTTTTCTTCTTCAATTTCAAGGCGGTTTTCGTAGCGCATTGTCGGTTCGCCGAGACCTTCCAGCGACACGGTTTTTTTGCAACGGTTTTCCGCAACCGCCATACGAAACGCAATTCGATGAAGCCAACCGGATAATTTTTCGCCGGATTGAAGTTGTCCAATCATCTCAAACGCCCGTATCAATGTCCGTTGCGTTAATTCTTCCGCCAATTCCGAATTGAATGTAATCCGCAACAAAAAACGGTAAAGTGTTTCCCGATATCGATGGTCAATTTCATCAAACGCTGTTGTTTCGCCCAATCGAACTCGATCAACCAATTCGGAATCAGCACAACTGTTGAAGGGAGACAACGCTCCCTTCGTTTTAATGTTTGACACTTTGGTTTTCAATTGGTTCAATTGTTGGTTCATTAGCGGTTTTTAATTTTCTCCGTTGCCTGTTGAAGTCCTTTGGCAATCAGTTTCCAAAGTTCAGGATTGTCCAATTTCGCCGTAACGGAAACGTTTGTTCCGGCGGTATCAATTTGAACCGCTTGCAACAATCCGCGTTCCGGCGAATTATCGTTCGCATTCAATTGAGCAAACGCCAATAATCCGGTTAATAAATCACGAACAGCGCGGGCATCTTCTCCGGTTCGCATTGCGGCGGTTATTTCAAGTTGCGAAACGCCGCCCACATCATGAAGTTTTGCTGTAACTTTTTTGATTTTACCAAAAAATTCCGTTCCATTCGAGTTGATACGAGCGCGTTTTAGTTGCCGGTCAAGGAAAAGAAAACAGGTCTCTTCAAGAATCAATTCTTTTTTGGGTTGTGTTGTATCAATTTTAGCGTAACGACCATTTTTGAACGCATGACAATATTGAACAATTTGATCATCATCCGAAAAAAGAAGAACATAACGTCCGGTGTTAAGTTTTATTCCGGCGCAACAAAATTCAATGTCGCGGGCGTAAAATTCAAAATCGAATTTGAGAATAAAATCGCCGTTAGGTTCGTTACGAAGGAATTGATAGTCCGTTCTCTCCCGAAAATATTTCAAAAACGAAAGATACGAACGCGGATTCACATCAATAATGAACGCCAGCAAACCATCAAAATCCAATTCCAAATCTCTTTTTCGTCCTTGTAACAGATCGGTCAAATCTTGCAGATTTTCGTCAATTTCATCATCATCGAAATCTGCCTGAAGTTTGAAAATCACGGCTTCGAGATGTTGAAAAACACTTTCGATGCCTGTTTTGGTGGAGATACCTGATTCGAGAAAATTTCTCAAATCTTTGGCAACCGGCTCCGGCAATCGTAGTTGGAGATTTTCGAGCGATAATTCTTTATCAATCGCTTTGTCGCAGGTTTGGGTAAACACTTCAAAAAACGGTTCCCATTCTGGAAGTGCCGTCAATCGTCCGACAAAATCCGAACTTGCAAACGCTTTGAAATTGTCTTGATACGAGATGATCACCGGACCTTCGTCGGCAACCACAAAACCTGAAACACAATAAACGGCTAACGATACCGTCAACGCCCAAATAGAAACAATTAATCGTTTTGTCATAAAACTACTCCTGTTTTTTAAGGATTTTTTTAAGGATTATCCTGAAAAAATCGTGCCGAATCGGTAAATTTTACACGGTAAACTTTACACGATAAACTCTACACAATAAAAACTCTGCACGATCAACATTAACAGTATTTTGATGTTTGCCGTCCGCCAGATGTTACAAAACACAAAAAATAATTCTAATAATATGTGTTTTTATTAACCACAGAGGACAGAGATTTAACCACAGAGAACACAGAGTTCACTGAGAGGAATTTTTCTTTTTTAAAATTATTTTAGATCAAAAGGCAATTTTAACATTAAATAACGTTTCGATTCCAATTAAAAATTTTCTCGATAGTTTTTAATTTTTTGCGGGGCTTGGATTTTAAAAATAAATGTGGATAATTTAGCCGAAATGCGAATTAATTTTCGCCCAAACACAAATTCTAAACCCCAAACCCTGAAATTAACAATGTTTCGATTTTCTATTTTTTTTGTTTATTTTATTTTTTGTATCATGTTGTCATTTTTGAATGCGGAAGAGATTGCCGGCAATTCCGAAAAACCGTTACCGGGAATTCAGACGGTTCAAAGTGTGGAACTTCCGGCGAGTACAAGCACATGGAATCACAAAGAAGGTATTACCATGATTGGCGAACCCCGACCATTGGATCAATCCAAAACGGAAATCGTGCGGTATTGGATTTATTTACCGCATAATTATGAAACGCTTGCAAAATCAAATGGTTCGCCGCTTCTTTTATTTCTTCATGGTCTTGGCGAATGCGGCAATACTCCTGACGAAATCGTCAAAGTTAAAGTTCACGGTCCGCCGAAATTACTTGACAATCCGGAATTTAATAAAACATTTCGCAGTATTGTTGTTTCGCCGCAATGTAAACGAGGTTTTGCGTGGTCGCCTCTTCAGTTGATGCTTTTGCTTGACCATATTGAGCAAAATTACAAAATTGACAAACGCCGCATTTATATGACGGGAATTAGCATGGGCGGATTTGGAACATGGATGTGTTTAAGTGAATCACCCAAACGATTTGCTGCTGCGATTCCTATTTGCGGCGGAGCCAAAACGGAATGGGCTGAAAGACTAACTGAAATTCCAATTTGGAATTTTCACGGCGATAAAGACGGAGCCATTCCTTTTTCCAGATCACAAGAAATGGTTGACGCAATTCGCAAAACCGGCGGTAAAAAAATTATTTTCACAATTTACGAAGGCGGCGGACATGACGTTTGGACACAAACTTACGACAACCAACTTATCTACGACTGGCTTTTTTCGCACAGTTTATAACAAAAATAAAGAAATGATAGGTACTTCTAAAAACTCAAATTTACTTTTTAAAACCAAAGAGAACACAGAGTTCACAGAGAGGAATTTTAAAGAATTATTTTAGATCAAAAGTTAATGATAATACAATGATAATATTAGGGAATTTCTAAAAACATTGTTTTTAAAAAATCACATCC
>JAISNF010000653.1 GCA_031276415.1 Planctomycetaceae bacterium | reverse complement strand
GATTATACAAGCCCCGTTAAATCTGCCAACACCAATACAAAAAATAGTATGTTTTATTGTTTCGTATTCTCAAAAAAAATCATCTGCGATTATCAGCGTAATCTGCGGACAATTTTATTTTTCTTCTCTATGAACATTGCGTTCTCGGTGGTTAAATAAAAAAAAGCAGAGATTGTGTTATCTCTGCTTTTTTTATTGGTTGTCGGAAACACGGTATTATATTTTTTACCGATTAAAGTTTCCGAATAATAATATTTTTACTCACTCTTTTTAGTACATATCACCGCCCGGCATTGGAGGAGCGGCTTTTTCCTCTTTGGGAATGTCGGCAACCAACGCATCACTGGTCAACATCAATGCAGCAACACTCGCCGCATTGGTTAAAGCAGTACGCGTAACCTTAGTCGGATCAATAACACCCGCCTTGACCACGTCTTCATACACGTCCGTCAAAGCATTGTAACCGAAATTGCCCTTACCTTCGGCGACTTTTTCCGTAACAATACCGCCGTCTTTACCGGCATTCTGAGCGATTTGTGTCAACGGCGCACGGCACGCCCGAACTATAATATTGTAACCAACCGTCTCATCAGTGGAAATTTCTCCGGGTTTTACCGCACTGGAAGCACGAAGCAATGCAACACCGCCGCCCGGTAAAATACCTTCTTCTACCGCCGCACGTGTCGCGTGAAGAGCATCCTCAACACGGGCTTTCCGCTCTTTCATTTCACTTTCTGTTGCAGCACCAACCAGAATTTTCGCAACACCGCCGGAAAGTTTTGCCAGACGTTCTTCGAGTTTTTCACGATCATAATCGCTTGTAACATTTTCGATTTCACGTCGAATTTGTTCAATACGCCCTTTGATCTCCTCATTTTTCCCGCCGCCTTCAATAATTGTCGTGTTGTCTTTATCAATCACAATTCGTTTAGCGGTTCCAAGATCATTTAACGTTAATGATTCCAGTTTACGCCCAAGACTTTCAAACAACACTTCGCCGCCGGTCAAAATGCCAATATCTTCGAGCATTGCCTTGCGTCGGTCACCGTAACCCGGTGCCTTAATCGCAGCAATTTTCATCGTTCCACGCAACCGGTTAATAACAAGCGTCGCTAATGCTTCACCGTCCACATCTTCCGCAATAATCAGCAACGGTTTACCGGTATTGACAACGGCTTCAAGAATGGGAATTGCCTCTTTGATGTTCGAAAGTTTCTTTTCACTAAGCAAAATATAAGCGTTTTCGAGAACGCATTCCATTTTGTTCGGATCGGTTACGAAATAAGGTGAAAGATAACCGCGATCAAACTGCATTCCTTCAACCCATTCGACTTCAGTTTTGAGACTTTTGCCTTCGTCAACCGTGATAACGCCGTCTTTTCCGACTTTTGCCATCGCTTCTGCCAACAGGTCACCGATTTCTTTATCGTTATTGGCGGCGATTGTTCCGACTTGGGCGATTTCGGTTTTGCTGTTTTTGACATTAACCGACATACTTTTGAGTTTAGCGATAATATCGGCAACCGCTTTATCCATTCCGTTTTTAAGTTGAAGCGGATTCACACCGGCAACAACCGCTTTCATGCCTTCGTTGAAAATCGCTTCTGCCATAATAGTTGCGGTGGTGGTTCCATCTCCGGCGACATCACTGGTTTTTGAAGCGACTTCGCGAACCATTCTGGCTCCCATATTTTCGTAAGTGTCTTCCAAATCGATTTCTTTAGCAACTGTAACACCATCCTTTGTAACCAACGGCGAACCGAAACTCTTTTGAATAATCACGTTTCGTCCTTTGGGACCGAGTGTTACTTTTACTGCTTTTGCCAATTTTGAAACTCCGCGCCGCAATGCTTCGCGTGCTTCCTGATCAAATGCAATCATTTTAGCCATTGTTATTCTCCTATATTTGTTTGGTTAATTCTATTAATTTAATGAATTGAATTGGTACTGAATTATTGTCTGACAAGGAATTTATTACAAAAACAAAACGTCAAAATATTGTCAACGTAAAAATTGTCAACGTAAAAAATTCCTAATTGCCGGACATGCCGTCAACCTATAACGGCGAGAACATCACTTTCGCGCATGAGAAGCAGTTCATCGTCACCGATTTTGAACTCTTCACCGGCATAAGAGAGGAAAAGAACTTTATCCCCTTCTTTAATTTGAAATGTTGAACGTTTACCGTTATCGAGAATTTTTCCGTCACCGATACTGACAACGGTTCCGCGAGCCGGTTTATCTTTGGCGGTATCGGGCAGGTAAAGACCGCCCTTTGTTTTTTCCTCTGCCGTTTCGCGACGAACCACAATACGATCTCCGAGTGGTTGAATTTTCGTTCCTTTACACGAACATTCGCAAGAATCTTTCTTTTTCAACATATTATTACCTCAAAGTTTGTAGCGTTAAAAAAATCTCCTGTCAAAAGGAGAATCAACAATAAATTTCCAGACTTTATGCAAATTCTGCGCCAATTTCATTTTGCCGGTAAGAATAATAAAAAAATAAAGTCCGAATTTTGACGTAACTTCTTTAATAATCGGCTTCAAATTTATTTTAGCGAAAATTTTATTCTTTCAAATTATAACCAAATTACAATCAAATTACAAACTTACCTTCTGCCAAAATGACAGTCTCGACAAAAATCTTTCGCCAAAATCGGTTCAGCCGTTGAAACCGCCACCAAAACAAACAAAATCGCTAAACAAAACCATTACCGATATTGTTGCAATAAAAAAAATAAAAGAGAAAATGAAGAATATCCTAACTACTAAATAGTTACAAATAAAAAAAGTACATGGAACTGTCAGACAAAATCAACATTGAGCAATACAATTTGAGCGACACAACAGGAGATATTTACATTTTCCGCCCAAAAGCGGATAATACTGTTCCGCCGGTTAAAATTAGGAGTGTCAGAATTGGAAATTAATCAATTTATAAATAAACAATTGGGACAATAGATGGATACTGTTTAACAATCATGTCAATGAAAATACGATTATTTTAGTTACATATTTATCGTCTGTTATCACCAGATGTAACGTTTTAGTAAAACTTCACCAACCTTTTTGATAAAAACCGATTTTGGTTTATCTAAGTAAATTGTTATAAGTAATTTTTTAATCCTACATTATTTCGATTACTAAAACGAAATCATTAAATTATGAGTAAAAAAAATATTAAATGTATTAAACGTTTACCGTTGGGTAATGCGGAATTTAAGAGTGTTCGAACGGAAAATTACTTTTATGTTGACAAGACACGGTATATTGAATTACTTGAGCAAGAACCAGCCAAAAGCCAACTTTTTATACGTCCGCGACGTTTTGGTAAAAGTTTATTTCTTTCAACACTTTCGTATTATTATGACGTTAATAGTGCCGAAGATTTTGAACAATTATTTGGTGATTTGTATATTGGCAATAATCCTACGCCCAAAAGAAACAGTTATGCTGTTATGAGATTTGACTTTTCAGGTATCAATACGTCTTGCGGTGCCGATGCGTTTATTTTATCTTTTTGCGAAAATATCAGAAACACAATTCGTCAATTCCTTAATCAATACAAAAATATCTTTCCTAAAGCAGAGCAGATTATCGATCAAATAAATAATGAAAGTCCCGGAATTGCACAGTTGGAATGGGCTTTTAGTATTACCCAATCAGCCGATATGAAAATTTTTGTCATTATTGATGAGTATGATAATTTTGCATCTGGGCTAATTAGATTAGGTTTTGTGGAAGGAGAAGATTTTTATACGTCAATGGTGAAAAATAATGGAATAGTACGTAGTTTTTACGCAACAATAAAAAAATCTGTTAAAAACGCTATTATAGATCGTACATTTATTACAGGTATTTCGCCGGTGTTACTTGATGATTTTACCAGTGGTTACAATATTATCGAAAACTTTTCACTTGATGCAAAATATAATGAGATGCTTGGTTTTACTCGTGAAGAAGTGGAGACGTTGAAGAATGCGACTGGTGTTGATGATAAATTGATCAAAATTGACATAGAATATTATTATAACGGTTATCTGTTTAACAAGAAGTGCAAAAATAAAATGTATAACCCCTCAATGATTCTCTACCTCTTTAATCAGATATTAAAAACAGGTGAACCGCCGGAACGCCT
This sequence comes from Planctomycetaceae bacterium, assembly GCA_031276415.1. Lineage (GTDB taxonomy): Bacteria > Planctomycetota > Planctomycetia > Pirellulales > Thermoguttaceae > WRKP01. The sequence goes on along the minus strand of JAISNF010000653.1, from coordinate 192 downwards.
TATTGATCCCAATTTAGGAATGGATACCACTCGTTTGGAACCTTTTACCAAAACTGAGCATAACAGAAATATCTTGATTAAAATACTAACTGACGGTAATATTGTTTCAACAATTGAGGAACAATTTTCACTTGAAAAACTAAATTGGGATGATGAAAGTTATTTTGTTTCATTATTATTTTACATGGGTTT
>JAISNF010000643.1 GCA_031276415.1 Planctomycetaceae bacterium | reverse complement strand
CGAAAAAGAACAATTCATCAACAACGACGCCGCAAATCAGTTACTGCATTACCAATACCGAAAACCATGGAAATTAGAACTCTGACTCCTCAATAAAATATAAAATCAAGTCCGCAGATGATTTTTAAACTTGTCCGCAGATGGACGCTGATAGACGCAGATGAATTTTTGTTTTATATTTAAAAATCATCTGCGATCATCTGCGTAATCTGCGGACGAGTTTTTTTGTTGTATTTTTTGTGGTTTTGATAAGATTATCGTGCGAACTGTTTTGGTTCGATATGATATTGGCGGACTTTGTAACGCAAAATTCTTGAAGTTGTTCCAAGATCAATGGCTGCGGCTGCCATGTTACCGCGACTTCGTTTTAGAGCATCCATGATAATATCCTGCTCAAATACCGCAACACGCTCTTCAAGAGTTCCAGAACCCGTTGTATTCGTAACACGGCTGGTTTGTAACGTCGGCGGCAAATGATGTCCGTGAATTACATTATCCTGACTTAGTAAAATCGCACGCTCAATCGTGTTTTCCAGTTCCCGAACATTTCCGGGCCAACGGTAACCAGTCAAAAGATCAATCGCAGATGCACTAATTCTTTTAATCGATTTATTTAAACGTTTCGAATTAACCTCAATAAAATGGTTGGCAAGAAGCATAATATCGCCCCGCCGATCACGAAGCGGCGGTAACATAATTGGAAAAACATTGATTCGATAATATAAATCATCCCGAAATCTTCCGTCAGCCATTGCCTCTTCAAGATTATGATTTGTCGCACATAATAATCGGATATTTGCTTTTCGCGAAATATTACTGCCAACCCGTTCATAAGTACGCTCCTGAATAACCCGCAAAAGTTTCACCTGAATAATCGGCGAAAAATCACCAATTTCATCAAGAAACAATGTCCCGCCTTCCGCTTCTTCGATACGCCCTTTTCGTTGCGCCACCGCTCCGGTAAAGGAACCTTTTTCATGACCGAAAAGTTCACTTTCAAGCAGATTTTCGTTAAGAGCCGCACAATTTACTTTGATAAAAGGACCTTTTGTTCGCGGACTGGCAACATGAATTGCATGGGCAACAAGTTCTTTGCCGGTTCCCGACTCACCGCGAATCAATACGGTTGCATCACTCGACGCAACCTGATAAATCGCCTGATAAACTTCCCGCATAGCGTTGGAGTTTCCGATAATATTTTCAGGACGAAAACGTTCTTGTAATTGATTTTTGAGGCGCAGGTTTTCTTGTTCGAGCGAATGTTGTATTTCTGCCGCCTGATGCCGCACTTTCACATCGTAAGCAATCATACTGGCAATAATTTTGAGAATTTGAAGATCGTGATCAAGAGACAAAGGATCAGATTCATAAACCCGATCAACAGAAAGAGTTCCGAGAACTTCATTTTCGCAGACAATAGGAACACAAATAAAACTGACTTCATCGCTGATTTTTTGTTTTCGATTATAAATCCGGTCTAAAAAATTGGGTTCTTCGGAAACTTTTGGAATTGCAACCGGTAATCCGGTTTCCACGACATGTCCAACAATTCCTTCACCGCGTCGATAAGTTAATTTTCCTTGTTCAAAGGGCGTGGTATCTTGTGCGACTTCGAGAATTAATCCTTCTTTATCGGGAGTTACCAACAGAATAATACCGCGTGTTAAACCGAGTTCGTCATGCAGCAGATCAAGTGTTGTGGACAAAACAACCTGCTGATCAAGTTCGGAACTGAGCAGACGGCTTAGATTTAGAATTGTTTCTAACTCCATTGCCCGACGTGAATTAAGATATGTCTGGTCCATTGTAATAATAGCAAATATAAAGAATAAGAGAATTGTTAAAAGAAAATGTACAGGTTGTAAATTTTGTTATGAATAAGTAATCTTACAACAAAATTGTATTTTGTCAATAAACACAATAACATATTTGTCTGATTTTTATTTTTCCAAAAATACAGGCAACATTTCGTCTTGAAGTGTTTTCACACATTGTTGTATTGGCGTGCTTGCATTTACTTCTAAAAACTCAAATTTACTTTTTAAAACCACAGAGAACACAGAGAGCGCAGAGAGGAAATTTTTAAAAATTTATTTTAGATCAAAAGTCAATGATAATATTAGGAAATTTCTAAAAACATTGTTTTTTAAAAAATCACATCCTTAAAAATAAGGACTTGTAAATATTTTTCGTCTAAAAAAGTAGTTTTTTTAGAAGTTACCATTAAATAACGTTTTGATTCCAATTAAAAATTCCTCTGCGTTCTCTGTGTCCTCTGTGGTTAATAGAAAATAGTTATTAGAAGTTCCCTTACAAATTTTACCTATTCTTTGTATTTTAGTTATTTAGTTTCCATTTCTTAAACTTTATTCTTTCACTGTTTAATACAACTAATGTACGAGTTTTGGGAAAAGGAAAAAAAGTTGTAAATTTCACTTTTTTTTGAAAATTGCTATGGAAATAAAACCGAAATTTGGTGTATCATGTGAATAATTCTCTTTTTTGCAGCGATGCGGATAATCAAAAAGAGATTCAGAGAGAAATTGAATTGATAATTTTGGAGATGTTCGTGAAAATTTTTAAAAGAATTGTAGTTGCCTTAGTGCTTTGCCTTGCGGTAGTTGGGGTTTTTGCGCTGTTGAAAAAGGCACCGCAATTGAACGTCTCTTCTGAAGATATTTCCTATTTGCAAGAAGTCGGTATTTCGGCGTCGGAATCGGCATCGGATGAGGGACTTTCAGGAGCGCATGGTTCAGTTCAGGGTGCTCCGCCGTTGGTTTCTCCGCTTGTTTCACCCTCGCAAATTCAAGGTTCCAATACACCGCCGTGTTCTTTGGGAGTGCCATCATCATTTTCGGCTCCTGCTTCTTTGTTGTCAAACGGTTCCGAAACTCCGGCATTGGCAGCAAAAACGGAAGCCCCGCCGTTTGCTGCCGCCAATTCCGAAGCCCCGCCGTTTGTTGCCGCCAATTCCGAAGCGCCGCCGTTTGTTGCTGCTAATTCCGAAGCACCGCCGTTTGTTGCTGCCAATTCCGAACCGGTTACTGCTTCACCTTTTGTGATTCCTAATCCGGTTCAAACCATACCAATACCTTCGGTTCCGTCACAACCATCAGTTCCGCAAGTTCCGATTCCAGCGGTTCCAATTCAACAAGTTCCGATTCCGTCGGTTTCAAATCATCAGCAAGTTCCGGCGATTCCGAATCAGCAAGTTCCGATTCTATCGTTTTCAAATCAGCAGCAGGTTCCGAATCAAACGATTCCGCTGCAAACTCCGATACCGCCGCCGGTTGAGTTGCCTTTGCCGGACAAGCCGGTTGCGCCGGATAAACCGGTTAGTTGGGACGGACCGATTACAGAAGTTGTTTTTATACCCTCCACAGAAGTTTCTGATTCTTGGAGGGTTTCCGGCGTTGTGGAATCCTCTGCCAAATCGTTTGAACCTTTGTTGCCAAAACCGGTTGATTCGTTTTTGGCTTCTGCTGTTTCGCCCCCAAATTCTGTTCCGGTAACTTCTGCTCCGGTTTTTTCCTCTTTTACCGACCCTCCTGCTCATAACGGACAAAAAACCGTTTTAGCGAATAATAATAGCAACAATAACAACAACAGCAATAATAATATTAGTAATAATTTATCGGATAATCAAAAGAATATTGTTGTTTTGGACAAGCAGATTAAACGTCTTCCGGTTATTACGGAAAATCTGCAAGAAACAAGACAGACAGCAACAACAACAAATCTGATTGCTTCCGAAAAAAACACGCCCTTGTTTACCGATTTCGTTCCAACTAATTCCCCTAAACGATTGTATTCCCAGACTTCGCCTTTGCCGGAAGTAAAATATCCTCCGTTTAAGTTGAATGATTATCGGCAAACTTCAATTCATACGGATGTTGCTTTTGTTCCGGCGTCAATGTTGGGAAACGAGGAACGACCAATGATTTCTTTTGTTCCGCAAAAACATGGACAAACAGAAGACAATACCGTTCAGGAAATAATTCCCGTAACAACGGCGTTGCCGGTTGAACCGGAGCCGGCAACAACAAATTCGGAAACGGAAAAACATTTTACGGACACAAAATCCGCCGTTCCTGAAACAAAAGTGATTGATGTGATTCCGTTTATTGCGGTTGAAAGTTCTCCGGCGGCACCGACAACCGAATATTTGGAACAACAAACAACTCCGAATATTCGTGAAACGGTGGATCGTTTTATTAAATCTCAAACGGTGTTGATTGAATCGGGTGATACAACAAAAATTCGCAATGCTTTTGTACAATTAAGTCGTCTTTATGAACATCAGGAGTTGAATGCGGCGGAAAAGGCTTCTTTGTTGCCCTTGCTTGACCGATTGGCGTTGAACGTGATTTATTCGCGTAACACACATATTTTGGAACCGCCGTATATTGTCAAGTTGGGAGATTCCATTGATTCGATTGCTCAGACGTTTGCGATTTCATCGGCATTGCTTATGAAAATCAATGGTTTTACGGGCGCACGACCTTTGGAATCGGGAATGGAATTAAAGGTTGTTGTCGGTCATTTTGATGCGAAAATTTCTGCTGAACATCGTGAATTAACGTTAATTTTAGGCGGTCTTTACGCAGGTCATTTTCCTGTGGCTTTGGGGGAACATATCGAACATTTACGCGGCGAATTTTTTGTCAGTTCAAAAACGGATACATGGAACGAAAAATCATTAACATTGAACAATGGAGTTGTTCTTTACGGAACAGATCGTCCGCAACCCGGTGATCCATTGGCGACAACAGTTCGGTTTACGCAAAAGGACGCCAAAGAGTTATTCGATATTCTGACGGAACGTTCGGTAATCGTTTTTGAAGATTAAAACCAAATTTTTATTAACCGCAGATTTCGCAGATAGACGCAGAATTATTTTTAAAAATCATCTGCGCTCATCAGCGTAATCTGCGGAAGCGTAATCTGCGGACTTGTTTCTTTTCTCTGTGAATTCTGTGTTCTCTGTGGTTAAAAAATTTTCTGTGGTTAAATAAAAAATCGGTTTTGGTTATTGCGGATATTTCCATGGAGAACGATATTGGCGTGAAAGAAGTTTTATTGCTTCGGGATCGTTTGGAATTGTTTGTTTTTCGCCGTTCCATGCAATGCTTCGTCCTAATTTGAGCGACAACATACCAAGCAATGCCATTGTTGTAGCGCGATGTCCGTATTCAATAT
>JAISNF010000622.1 GCA_031276415.1 Planctomycetaceae bacterium | reverse complement strand
CAATGATTGCAATCACCACCAGAAGTTCGACAAGAGTAAATCCAAGTCGTAAAGAACGAATCGGAGTTGTCGGGTTTAAGATTTTTTCAAAAATTTTTTTGGAAACATTCGCGAATTTTCTCCAAATTATATTTATTAACTATTTTTTGCAATTACCCCCCCCCCCCCCCCTATTTTCCAGAGTGTGCGGTTGGTCTTTTTCATGGCTAATTTCCTTTCCTAAAAAGTTGGAATTAAATAAACAATGTCCCGCAATCTTCCCGAAAATTTTGGCATTTTAACAAATCTTGCCGTTTTCGATAAACATTGCGTAACTCCTTACAGTTAAACGAATTAAAAAACACAAGTTAAAAATAACCGCCCCGATCATGAACTTCTTCCGGCGACAGTCCGGCGTCAATCCATTCCTTAAATTCCCCTTCGTTGGATTCGATAGTTTCGGCGCGTTCCAGCACCGGAATAATCAGTTTTCTCGGAATAACAATCGCACCGTCAATGTCGGCAAAAATCAAATCTCCCGGTTTGATTAACACCGCCCCGACCGTAATCGGAACCTGATAACCGGTAATTTTTGCCCGTGAAAGTGAACCGTTCGAAATACGGTAACGATACCAAATTGGGAATTTTTGCGATAAAATATCGCCGGTATCGCGGATTCCGCCGTCAATGATTGCCCCGCGCACGCCTTGTTTTTTGGACATCTTGGTCATAACGCCGCCCCAATGTGAGGCGTTGTCAATTCCGTTGGCGTTCCAAATACAAACCATGTTCGGGCGGAGTTCGTCGAGCATTTTAACGCGTAATTCCAGTTCCCCTTCGAGACTTGGATCGGCGTTGGAACGAATCGTGAAAGCAAAACCGGCAAGAACCATTTCATCCCGCAACGGACGAATTTCCGCCGGAAGTGCCTGATTCGTCAGACAATTTTCCCGCAAAACATCGTTGACACAACCGGTATAAAGTTTTTCGTATCGGGTAATTATTTCTGCTTCTGAAATCGGCAGTTCAATATTTTCAATTTCATCCCGTAACTGACGCAATTTCAAAAGATGCATCTTATCGGGATGTGATTGGGTTGTCTGAGCAGACATGTGATTTTCTTAAAAAACGGTTAAAAATAGTTAAAAATAAAGGTAACGAAACACGAAAATCGTTATACGTTAAAATTTAATAGGAACTCTCAATTCTGTCAATGGGGAAAAATATGATATATCTTACAAATTTTTATGATATATCTTACAAAATAACGCCAAAACCATTCACCGAGAAACTGAGTGCCTGTTAGAGATGTAAGTTCCGTTAATAAAAGAAGTTGCGCCGATTCCAAATCCTAAAAATTCAAAATCGTTGCAAAAAATCAGAATGCCCAAAAATGAATGTTACAGTTAATTTTTACCGCAGAAAACTAAGAAAAACAAGCCATTTGCGGACTTGTTTCAATTTTTTGGACAACAACCTTGTAACCAATCACTTCAACAACTTTGACCGTTTGACCTTTTTCAATCAATTCGCCGTCAGAAACAATGTTAATCGGTTCATTGCCAAATATCGCTTTGCCCGCCGGAACCAACGGCGTTATTGTTACGCCCGTTTGACCAAGAAGAGATTCGTAATCAGCCAGTTTTTCCGTTTCACAAATCAACGCTGCGTCTTTGGGTTTGTTGGCATTATGCACTGTACGAATCAAAATGTTACTGAGTATCAAAATTCCCGTTCCAGAAATTGCCAGAATTAAAAGTGAATTCCGTAATTGCAAAAATTGATACGAATTTTGCGGAATAATAAACGTCTGACTCGCCAGAACCAACGAAACCATAATCGCAATAGCACCGCCAATTCCAAAAATTCCAACACCGGGAAGCACAAACATCTCAAGCAAAATACAAACAACTCCCGCCAAAAATAAACACACTTCAAGCCATCCAGCCGTACCGCCAAGAAAATGAAGCCAAAAGAAAAGAACAATTCCTACCGTAGCAATAAAAGCACCAATACCAACTCCGGGCGTTTGGGCTTCAATCGATACCGCCAAAAAAACAATCATCAAAATAATCATAGACATGCCCGGCGAAGAAAGAGATCGAACCAATTGATCCGCCCACGTCGGTTCCACTAACAACATGTCGTCCTCAATACCATACAACAATTTAAATTCCGCAAAATCCTTCGCCGTCCTATCAACAAAATATTGTTCCCCTTTTCCTCCGATAATTTGAAAAAGTTTTCCTTTTTCCTTAACAATTTCCCCTTTTTTCCAAAGTTCGGCGTCGGGTAACTGTTTAAGTTCTTCGTCACAAAAATAGTCGGTCAAACGCCCGGAACGGGTTACTTTGAAAATTTCAATATCCGAATCAATAAAACCAACCGGTAATGACCATGAACGAATTATTTCCTGTGATAAAAATTCACGAATTGTTTGCCGGGCATCCGCAATTTGTGCTGCGGAAAATACAACCGCACCGTCACCGCCAAGTATTGCGTTGGTACCGAGAACAATTTCGTCACAGGCTAACGCAATAATCGCCGCATCGGAACGGGCTTGGTAAGGAATATACGCAACAGTTCGGACTTTCGCCGAATCAATATTACGGGCAAGATAGGACGCCATATTCAAACTCGCTTCAATATTACCGCCGGGTGAATCAATGTATAAACAGAGAAAATCAACCTTTACCGTTCCCGTTTTTCGCTGATTAATAGTTACGGTATTTTGCTCCAACGCCTTTTCAATACTCCGAATTGCGGAACCGACTTTATCGCTGTTTATTAAACCGGTCAAATCAATACGAACCGCATGACCTTGCTCACTGGGAATGGGAGCGTTTTTAATTTCGTCCGGTCGAAATCCAAGACCACGCGCTAAAATTACACGATCATTGATGATCAAATTTATCAAACCGAATTTTCGTGCAGTATCCGCCGTAAAAAGTCCCGGAGAACCGGCGGCAATTAACGTTGCAGGTTCCGCAACAAATGTTTCTGTCCGGCGAAGTTCTTCAACTTCCTGAGGAGAAATCAATCGAATCCCTTTTTCCGTTTCAACCTGAAGCAATTCCGTTTGTTTATCAAGCAATTTGTTAATCACCGCCGGAGAAAAAATATGTTGCCGTTTCGATATTTCATAATAAGCCTGCCGCTGCGTGTCGGAAATATTTGTTTCGTCAATTCCCGCTTCACCGATTTCTGCCGATTCCGCCGCAATACGTTCATCACAGGCTAAAGCAACCAACAAAACATGTCCCTGAACCGATTGAGGAAAATAGGCAACAGTTCGGATGCCGTGAAACTTCTCACTGACAAGAAGATCCGCTAATTCGTAACACGCCCCAAACGAACTGCCGCGCCCAAATTTTTCCTGATCCGTATCAACTTTGAAACGGAGAATAATAGTCGGAGTTATTTCCTGTTCGGAAATTTCCGATTCGGGAGTTTTCGATTCGGAAATTTCCGGTTCGGAAGTTTTCGATTCGGAAATTTCCGAACCGGATTGTTCCTCTGCGGATTCTGTTTTTGTACGGTGCGACTTCCGAATTTCCTGAACAGTTCGCTCCAAAGATCGCGCAATTGCATGAGACGCCTGACCCGTAATCGGAAGCGGAATGTCCAATAAAAAACATTCCGCCAATGTACAAGCAGATAAAACCGGAAATAATAGAATCAATAGAATAATAGTAACTCGCATCTTTTGTATTTTCAAAAATATTGACCTTTCAAAAAATAAGAACAATATTATTTTCGTAATCATTCGCGGGGTTAAGATTGATTTTTTCATTATGATAACTTGTTAAACGAATTTCCGTGAACGGTTACTTATTTTTTTGTTTTTGAGACGTTTTCTTTTTTTTGCCAATGTTTTTCCGATTCAAGAATTCCATTGCTTTGCCTGATTTTCTGAACCTGATCCGATGTCAGCAAAGCATCAACCTGTTGATCACATTCTTGTTTCAAAAGTGTGATACGAATTTTCAACAGTTCAATCAATTCGGTATAATTTTTTTGAATAGCGTACATATTTTCCCGCTGCTCTTTGGTAACAATATTACGGTAACCATTGGGAAGCCGGTTGGATAATTTTTTCTCAATGTTCAAACCTTTTGTTACAGGACGTTCCAATTCGGTTTTTTCGAGTTGCAACCGTTCATTAACCGGCGTTTTGACTGGTGTTTTTGCCGGTGTTTTTACAGGTACTTTTGAAACGACCGTCTTCTGAGCCGTTGCTGCCGTTGAAAAGAAAAATAAAATAAACAAAATTTCTAATACACAAATCTTTTTCATAACAATATTAAAGTATTAAAATCAACGTATTAAATGTTTGACTCATTGTCAACACGATGGCATTGTCAACAATCACAAAATAAACAACACGGTTTATTTTCCCGAAAATTCCAGTTACCGTCAATCAGGGGCTGGCAAAATATTTCGTCAAAAATATTGCAAAACAGTAAAATATTGTAGCGTTTTTATTTGACCTTCGCCGCCTGTTTTTTAAATTCGCCGTTTGCTTTTTAAATTTAAAAATGTCTGTATTCCGGCGAGTAAGAATATCATTTCGAATTATTTTTATTTCGGTTTAAGCAATGGATATCCGAGTACATTTTTTTTTGAAGTTAATTTGTGATCGGTCATGTCTTGCGAAAAAGTGTTCCAAAAACAACCAAGTAAAGCATCGCAAGAATCGGCATGATGAACAATCATTGC
>JAISNF010000531.1 GCA_031276415.1 Planctomycetaceae bacterium | reverse complement strand
CAATGCAAAAACGTTGTCTTGCGGTATTGTTTCGGAATGTCGATCAAATTGATTCGCCATTAGAACAAGCCGCACAAACAATACTCAATAAATTAAAAGTAATTATTCGGTAACATTGGGCAATTGTAGAACTACAACTGACGATTGTTGCATGTCAATTGCCCAATACTACTGAATAGATACTATTAAAGAATAAATAGTTTTTTTATTAACCACAGAGTTCACAGAGAGGAATTTTTTTAAGAGATTTTTTGAATATGTTTTTTACTTTAACTTTTAATATCATTTACAAAAAATTTCACAATCAATATAGTTGATCCGAATAATTTTCTACATTTGTGTTTTCTGTGGTTTTAAAAAGTAAATTTGAATTTTTAAAAGTATCTTGATATAAAATCGTAAAACATTGTAATTGCTCAGTAGAATTTTTGCTGATAAACTTATAAACAATTTAACCTGTTTACGGTTGATTGAAAATTGAAACCAAAACGCTGTACAATATCAATAATTACTCCGCTGGGATTACAAATCTCAAACGTTGTAACATTTCGGAAAGTCGTCTCCATCACGCTTTCATTTTTTTAACTTACTGATTTAACTAATTTAACTCATTTTTTTAACCGACTACTTTAACTAACCAATTAACTAACATTACACTTTACTTACCGTTTTTATGTACCAACCCACACTTTACGATATTAACTTTCAGTTTCTTGGTTTTCCGATACGAATACATCCGTTGTTTTGGCTGGTGATTATCTTGCTGGGAATACCACATGAAATTAACGATCTTTCCGTTCAACTTATAGGGATAAGTATTTGGGTTCTTGCGGCGTTTGTTTCAATTCTTGTTCACGAGTTGGGACACGCTCTTGTTTTTCGTCATATTTATAGAATACCGTCGCAGATTATTTTTCATGGAATGGGCGGAATGACTGTTCCTTATGTTCCGCATCAAAAGCGACATGGTTTCTCCGGCTTGATTTATGAAGTGTTTCTTTCAGCGGCGGGACCGCTTGCCGGTTTTGTTTTGGCGGGATTCTTTTCTGTTCTTTTTATATTATTGACAATGAACTCCGGCGGACAATTTCCTGATGAAGGATTAGAAATTTCCAGTTTGAGTGCGACCGCAATAATTACTTCTTTTATGCGGAGCGTCATTTTTATTTCGATCATTTGGGGCATTTTTAATCTGTTACCAATCTATCCAATGGACGGAGGACATATTTCCAGAGAAATTTTTTCTTATATTTCTTTTCGCAATGGAGTTACCAATTCACTCATTCTTTCAATGGTTACGGCGATTCTTTTTGCTTCTTTGGCGTTCTATTTCGGGCTGCTGTTTATGGCATTATTGTTCGCTTATTTCGCTTATCAAAACTATCAAGAACTTTCATTCAGATCGTTTCGACGCTGGTAATTCCAATATCTGACAAATATTATCAAAACAAAAAATCATCATAAACTTTTCATCGTTTCATCAAAAAAATTATTCTGCAAAAGAAATTTCATTAAATAAATTTGTCTCAAAAATATTGATTGTTACGCCGTGTTGCAATGAAATAATTTAGGAACATTTTCAAAAAAAATAAAAAAAAATAAAAATAAACCCAAGAATCCCTCTTGAACGTTTTATAAAATTGTGTAATCTATTTACTTAATGAAAATGATTAACGCGATGAAGAATTTTTGACACGCCTCATTAACGCTCAATAATGATAAAGAAAAAGAGTCAATGAATGCTGTTAAAAAAATTCATCGAAGAAATCTTAAACAGTTGAACAAACAACAACAGTAATAAAAAATGTATAACCAAAAATGTTTGTAATATTGATTGAGAATATTTGAATTGTTGTGTTGTATATTTTAATTGAGTTGGTGTTGTCGATTGTTTACGAGGAAGTGTAATTAAATTCATTGAACGACTTGTTAGTTAATTTTTGTTATCGACAGGTCGCAAGCCGGATAATACTGTTATTTATACAGGAATTATCCTTGAGAAGTGTTGCTCTTGTTGTTAAAATCATTAAGAGCAATGACTGAGGCCTCTGCGAAACGTCGAAGGGACTCGCCGAAATTGTCGACTTCTTTCAAAAAAATATGTTTTTCTCCAAACAAGAAGGAACGTTTTCTTTGCAAGATGAATTTTGCAGTAGTTCCCTTTGTGCGCTTCGATGGTATAAACTGTTTTTGGGGACAAAATTGTTTGCTCAATGTGAGTGAACTCCCCATTTCGTTTAAGGGATGGAGTTTGTATGCTTTATCCCGAACATTAAATCTTTTTTCAGGAGATGAAACTATGCCGAAAAAAGCTGCGAAGAAGGCTGTTAAAAAAGCCGTGAAGAAATCCGTCAAAAAAGCCGCCAAAAAGGTGACAAAGAAAGCCGCTAAAAAGGTAACTAAAAAAGCACCTTGCCGAAAGGCTTGCAGCAAAGAAGACTAAAACTCTTCAAGACGATCTTCTCGTCAATTGAAACGCTTAAAAGTGTCCGCAAAACCACAAGCCCAAAACTTGACGGTCTTGTGGATACTTTTTTGTTGTTTTAATTACCAACTATGTTATTATACAAACCTAATAAGTTGAAACAAAAATTTTGTCAATTTTGTTATTATGACGATAAATGATCAAACATTGATTTCGCCGGAGTTACAAGAAACGGCTCCTAGTTGGGATAAACCAATAGAGGAACAATTCGCCACAACACCCGTAACTCATGATACTTTCTTTGAGTTGGTGTTTCAACTCAAAAAGTTCGCTTGTGCGTTTCTTATGTTTGTGCTGCCTTTAACGTTGCAAAAGCAGAT
>JAISNF010000493.1 GCA_031276415.1 Planctomycetaceae bacterium | reverse complement strand
TTCCCATTGTGGCGGACGTTTTTCCAGACTGTTTTTGGCAGCGGCACGAACTGTCGGATCAGGATCACGATGCAACGCCTGAACTAACGTACTCCGGCTTAATTCCCGTTGTCCCGTTGCGAGCAATTCCGCCGCTTTAATACGAATTACCGGTAATTCCCCTTTGGCAAGCACCCCGCAAATTGAATCCTCCAACGGAAGAACCATCGATCCGTAATCAACACAAAGTAACGCTTTGGCTTTTTCACGCGGTTCCCCAATCAGCATAATTTGCGATAATTCCATGATAATTTTTGTGTCCAACGCCTTCACCACATTGAACATACTACGCCGCTGTTCTTCTGTCAATTGGTCAAATATTTCAAAAAAACGCGACAAACGAAAATTAGGTAAAAGTTTCTGAATCGTTTCACGGACAATTTCATGCGGACTATTGGCAAATTGCAAAATTCGGAAATTAGCGTTTGAAAGATTACGTTTGCTGAGTAACACCAACGCTTCCGCCTGAATATTAGGATCAGAATCAGCACCGGCATCCCAAATGAATTGATCAACCTGTTCTCCCGAAAACTGAGTTATTGCCGTTAATGCCTTCAATCGTCCTTCGCCTTTGCCGTAATGAAACACTTCAATAAGTTTCAATAAAACGTCATTATCGGACAAACCCGCCGATTGAAGCAGTATCACCAAACCCGCCTGAGCCTGTTCGTCAAGTTGGTCAAGAAAACTGCGAAACGAATTAAGCCATTCAATCGGTAGAATCGTAATAAGGTTTGCTTTCAAATGTGCGGAAACAGGCTCCGTAAGACTTTTGAGAAAATAAACAATAAACGGGATGTCAAAACGTTTTGAAAACGCTTTTAAGACAATCGGCGGCGGATTCGGATTGTCAAGACAATGAAAAATGAGGCGAAAAATATAGGAGTCTTGTTTGGATTGCAGAAAATGAAGAACATCGGCTTGAAATGCCGACGAAGGAATGTAAAGAAGTTTTTTTAAATTACTGTGTCTGTCCGTCAAAAATATGTAGAGTTGCAGGAAAACGATAAGAAACAAATCAGGATCGTTACGGTGATAATTTTTCAATCCTTGAAATAAAATCGCAACAATATCCGGTAAAATTGTTTCATGAAGACGCCGTTTGTTTTTACGTTCCTCCAACGCCAGAACATATTTTTCGAGCAATTTCAAAATTCCTTCGGACAAATCGATATTGTCTTCTTCTGTTTTATCTTGATCCAGAAACGCCAGCAGCATTGACGGCAGAATTTCAAAATAACGTTGCGTATAAATAACCCGAAAAGCGTTTCGTGCGAGATAGGGGTCTTTTCCGATGATTGCCGCCCGCAATGCCGAAAAAACTTTATTACGGTGGGTATTGAAGATGCTGATTATTATATTGTCGCTTGGTTCGAATTTACTGATGAGTTTCATGGCGTATTTAATTCCGGTAACATTCATCAATTGATTTCCGGCGGATTTCCGAATTTCTTGTGATGACGAATCCATCGCTTTTTCCAACAAAGGCAATGCCGATTTGTTCACTGACTGGGCTAATATCTGAGTTGTAACATTAACGCCGTTCATAGTTGATAGTTGATAATAGAGAGTTGATAATGGAAAGTTGATAATGGAAAGTGAATAGTTGAGAATTGATAATACCACAAGCGGAAATTTTCCCACAACGCTCCTAAATCCGCATGCGACACTCTCCACTATCAACTCTCAACTCTCCACTATTATTGTTGTTGTTCTTCTTTTTGTTTAACGACACGATTTTGGGCAAACTGGCGAATTTCAGCCAACATTTCGGAACCGGCTTTGGCTTTCGGTTCCAAATTCCAAGGAAGCCGAACCGTAAACGTACTGCCGATACCGAGTTGACTTTCGACCATAATTTCACCTTCGAGCATTTTACAGATTTCTTTAACAATCGAAAGACCAAGCCCGCTGCCGGAATGTTCACGTTTCATGGCGTCGCCTTCCGTCATTGAATTTTTTCCTTGCCGGAATTTTTCAAAAATAACTTGCTGATCTTCTTCCGAAATACCAACTCCGGTGTCGGTAACTTTAATTTCGAGCATATCCCGACTTCGCGGAATTTTAGCGGCGGCACCGGCGATGGGTGCCGGAGTGATTGTTGCGGGAACAGGCACTGCCGGAAGCCGTTGAATAGTCAACCGAATACGTCCGCCTTCCGGTGTAAATTTAATAGCATTGGAAAGGAGGTTATTCAAAATTTGTTGAATCCGCGATTCATCTTGTTTTATTGGCGGCAGGTTGGGTTCAACAATTGTTTCCAGATCGATATTTTTCCGATCAACAAGCGGTTTTGCCATATCCGCCTGAGCAGCGACAGTGGCGGTGATATTGAACAAAGCCGTTTGAATATCCATGCGTCCTGCTTCCATTTTCGCCATATCGAGAATATCGTTAATCATGGACAACAACGAGCGTCCCGAATTATTGATATTTTCGACGTAGCGTTTTTGTTTATCGTTAAGAGTGGAAATGGAACCGAGTACATCGCTGAATCCGAGAATACTGTTAAGGGGAGTTCGGAGTTCGTGGGACATGGTTGCCATGAAGTCGCTTTTTACTCGGTTTGTTTCATAGAGTTGTATTGTCAGGTGGGCGAGTTCATCGACTTTGCTTTCGAGTTCATTATTTGCTTTGCGGAGCATATCTTGGGAGTTGACCAGATGGCGGAGCATTCGGTTGAAGGCTTCGGAAAGAACTTCAAACTCATCACCGGTTCGGATGTCCGCCCGTTTCGACAATTCACCGCGTGAAATTGATTCCGAAACTTCCCGAAGATTCTTGAGCGGTTTAATGACAATCAAACGAATAACGATATTCACGGCAACTATTGCCAGAAATGCCGAAACAATTGCCGCTGCAATCATATACGCCCAATAACGCTGCAACACTTTTTTCACCGACGATTCCGGAATTTCCACATGGACAACTCCCATCAATTCACCTTGTACAAAATCATGACACACGGCGCATTCACTATCGCGGTTCATGCGGACTTCTTCAAAATAATGATAAGTTCTTTGGCTATCGAATTGAAATTCGAATCGTAGATTTTTATCCGGTTGAAAATCGGGATCGGTGAGATAAAAGGGGAATTTTTGTAAAACACCGGCGTAATTTTTCCAATCTTGTTCGGTTCTTTTTTTTCGTTCTTCCTGTTCGGCGATATCGAAATCGTTGAAATAAAGTTCGCGCAATTTTTCGGGGTTTGCGATGCAGACGGCTTTCCAGTCGCTATTTTGGATTCTTTTCATAATTTCTTGCATTTTTTGTCGAAATTCTGAGACGTTATTATTTTTTGTCATTGGGGGTAGTAGGGGGAGGTCGTTGGAATTTACGGAGTTGCTGGGTTTGCTGTTAGCGAAGGCTTCCCAATGTGCTTCTTGCAGATATTGTTCTGCCCAGATGTTTGCCATAATTGGGTTGAGTGCCAAAACGATTTGGCGGGTTACGCCGTAATACAGTAGAAAACTTACGCCGATCACGATGGAGAGGGAAATGAAGAAAAAAAGCATACACTTCATTTCCAAACTTGTTTCGATTAAAGTACGATTGAGGGGGCGAGCCATGAATTTATGATCTTGTAGTGCGTAATTTTACGGTTCCGGGTTTAATTTTTTGAGAACGTGTAATAAAAAGTTGTCCGCAGATAACACCGACAGGCACAGATTATAATTTAAAATGAAAAACAAAAAAATAGTGCTAACTCCTAACAACCGCTTTTTTTATTTAATTACAGAAAAATTTAACCACAGAGAACACCGTGTTCACAGAAAAGAAACATCCGCAGTTTATCGCAGATGAATTTTAAAATATAAAATAACGAAAATATGAAATAAAAATAAAGAGGTAGGCAATCCCTTCGCCGAAGGTTGTTTAACCTGCGGGTCGCAACGGTTGATCGGGAACGACAACAGGGTTCCCTGTCGGCGAGTACGCCGACCAACCTTTGCGGCGAAAGGTTGACTACCAAATTAATAATCACGTATTACGAAACTCTCAACTCTCAACTCTCAACTAAAAATGAGGTTTGTTGAAACAAGGACAATACGTTTTCGCAAATTCCACTGAATAGTTACAAATAAAAAAATACCAACTTTTTTAAATAGCCGTGAATGATTACCTAAAAATTTTATCTACTTTGTGTTTAGTTGCCGGCGATTTCCGGCGAAAAACCGTAGGCTGCGGCAAGAATACGAATCGGGTGGAATGTTTTTTTTCTGGCTCCGTGTTCCATTTGAAGGCAACAAGCACTACAATCGGAAACTCCAAAATCTATCTCAGGAAACCGTAACTCCTTAAATAACGCAACCCCAATCCGAAGTGAACGACGATAATTCTTCCGCTTAAATCCAAATGTTCCCGCCATTCCACAACATCCACACTCCAAACGACGTACATTCAACTCCGGTATCAAACGAAGTAACTCCTCCGCCGGAGTTGGAAGATCAGTACGCTGAGTCGTTTGCGAAATACTACGGCAAGGAGCATGATAACCAACCGTCTTGCCCGACATTTTGTGTTTTACGGCAAAATCAAGCCGGAGTTGCCCCTCACGATAACGTTGCAAAAGAAAATCACAAAAATCAACCACCTGCGAAGAAACTAACTCCGTGTCCATGTCATCAAGAATATTCCGGTAATCATAAGATAAACAAGCCGCCGACGCCGGTTCCAATGTAACAATATGATAACCCTGACGAATCAAATCCGCAAGAAGTAAAGAATTATGCCGCGCAAGACGCTCCGCATAATCAAAATGCCCCACAGAAAATGAACTTAACCCCGAAGGACGTTGACGCGGCGGTATGTACACACTGCAATTATTGTGTTCCAAAATCCGAACCGCTAAATCCGCTAACTTTGTATCAAAATGATTCGCAAACGTGTCAATAAATAACGCCACTCGATTAGTTGAAAAGTGTTCCGAAGATTGCAACGGTTTGACTAACCAGTTTGACCATTGCGTCCTCGCTAAAAATGTAACTTTCGCCAACTTCGGAATCGTCCGGCTTTGCGGAATTTGCAACAGTTTTTCCATTAACCATCGCATCATCGGGTTGGAAGTTGACCAATTGACAGGACAACTAATCATCGCCAGAAAACGAAGAATCGTATCCATTCGGGAAAAAAAACGGTCTTCCAACGAAAGTCCGTGCGCCGCAACATACGCACTCTTACAACGAAACGCCAGATTGGAAACATCCGCCTCCGCCGGACATTCAATACGGCACATCCCACATTGAATACAATAATCCGCAATCTCTTTCGCCTTGTCCTGCGTCAACATCTCCAATTCCAAATCACCATCAAGTACCCCACAAAGAAGATTGGCTTTGGCTCGCGGTGATGCGTTTTCTTCCTTGTGATGTCGAAACAACGGACACATCCGACTGACTAAATCATTGCGAAAACATTCGCCGCAACCGTTACAAAGATAAGTTGATTCAAAAACATGTTCCGGTTCCCATTTTAACTGTAATTCAATCTGACTTGAAAAATTACCGGAATTGTTTTCATTTTCATTCTGATGAGAAATATCCGCATCTGCCGGTATTTCGGCTGTTTCCATGTAAGGAAAAAGACCCGAACCAACACGGCTGGAACTTCCATGACCAACCCCAAGATGACTCCGCTCACGAAAATTCGAATCAAAACCCCGTTTCGCCGGATGTTCACTGCCGCGACACGATAATCCCTTGCGTAAATGATCCGTCCATCGCGATGTATCAGGAATAATTTTTCCGGGATTAAATAAATTGTCAGGATCAAAAATTTGTTTAATATTTCGGAAAATAGGAATCAGATTCGGAAATTGTGTCGGAATAAACCGCGATTTCAACAGTCCTGTCCCGCTTTCCGAACTAACTGTGCCGCCGTGCGCCAGAACCAATGTGTAAACATCTTCGGTTAAATGTTCCAGCAATGTAATCGGTTTCGATATTGAAAAATCGACAATCGGATGAACACGAAGATGTCCTTGTCCGACATGTCCTGAAATAGAAGCGGTGATTTCGTGACGTTTTAAGACGTTTAAAAGTTCCATGAGAAAATCACGAAGAGCCGGAATAGGAATCGCTAAATCGTCGAAAATCGGCAACGGTTGGAAAGAACGCCGCATCCGAAACAGAATAAGTTGCGCACGATGAAGAAAATCATCAAAACGCTCAAAATCTTCCGAAGTCTCAATACGGGCAGCCGAAAAACTAAGACGCTCTTTTGCCTGGACTGTTTCGATTAATTGAGTGAGCCGGTCTTGAACGTAAACAGAATCGCCGGAAGTAAGAAAATCTCCCGCATTCAATTCGACTAATAAAACCGCTTCGGTTTCCATTGGAAAAAACCGTTGAAACCGCGAATCCCATTCACAAACCATATTGAGCCGACGACGATCAACAAGTTCACAAAGCACCGGACGAAAGGACAAAATCGGTTCAACCGCAAGCATTGCCTTTTCAAAACCGTTGAAAAAAAAGATTGCGCCGGCTTTTCGTTTTGGACAAGGAACTGTTTTGAGTTTGGCTTCGACAATCAAACCAAGAGTTCCTTCACTTCCGAGCAAGAGTTGTGCTAAATCAACCGAATGCCCGTTTTCGCCGTGAAGAACGCGGTTACAACAATAACCCGCCCGATTAACCGGAACCTGACCGGCAAACTCCGAATTGATTTGGCGTAACGAAGGTGCCAGAATCCGATAAACATCGTCGGCAACCGGATGTTCTTTGCCAAGAACAATTCCCCGCGCCAAAGCAATTCCCCGCGCCACAGTATCACGTCCGCCAAAAAATGAAGAGGCTGACTGTGATGAATTTGACGATAACGAATTTGATAAAGTGTTTGTATGTTTGGAAATAGATTCACTTTGCGGAGTATCAATTGCTTGTGGGAGAGATTCACGATTGAGCGTTAGGATTTCGCCGTTGGCTAAAACGATTTTGAGTTCGAGGAGATGTTCGTCGGGAAAACCGTATTGCAACCAACGGACTCCGGCACCGTTGCGGGCTAAAACGCTTCCGATTGTGGTTGCGGACTGAAACGTGGTAACCGGTGCAAAAGTGCGTGATTGGATTTTATCGAGAACGCTATTGAGCCGTCGTCCTACCATTCCGGGTTGAACCACAACAGAATCGCGGTTCAAAGCGAGCAGGCGGCGCATAAATCGGCTGAAATCAAGCACAAGACCGGAGCCAAGCACTTCACCGGTTGTTCCGGTTCCGGCGCCGCGGGGATGAATAGGAATATGTTTTTCCGCAGCGTACTGAACACACGTAACAACATCATTCACATCACGAGGCCAAACAACCCCTTGAGGACGACATTGCAATATTCCGGCGTCGGTCGAATAGAGTTGGCGGGTTATTTCGTCGCAACAAACCTCCCCACGAATCAACCCCCGAATGTCGTCTTGAAGCCGCGCCTGTGCTGGAAAAAGGTAAGGCATAGTACCTCAAAACGAAAAAAAAGAAATAACTAAAAAC
>JAISNF010000483.1 GCA_031276415.1 Planctomycetaceae bacterium | reverse complement strand
ACAGTTTTTCGGCATGAATTACAGATTAAGAATACGCAATCCCAATAATCAACTACCCATAAAATCCATAATTTTTAATATTACAATAAATAACGATTCAACTAAAATATTTCAAAAATAAAATATTAATTACTTGACTTTAAAAACAAGTTTTTATGTTATGAAAAATTCAGATGAGATTAAGCGTTGTGGTTGGTGTGGGACGGATTTGTTGTATGTTCGTTATCACGACGAAGAATGGGGACGCTTGATAACCGACGACGATAAAATGTTTGAATTTATCGTGTTAGAAGGCGCGCAAGCAGGATTGAGTTGGATAACAATTTTGCGCAAACGCGAAAATTACCGGAAAGCATTTGCAGGATTTAACGTCCAAAAAATTGCAAAATTTACGGATAAAAAGGTTGACGCGTTGATGCAAAATGCAGGAATTATTCGTAACCGCAAAAAAATTGAAGCCGCTATCTCAAATGCGCGACATTTTATTGAAATACAAAATGAATTTGGGAGTTTTTGCAATTACCTCAAATCATTTTTGCCAAATGGAAAACCGATCATAAATCATTGGAAAACATTAAAAGAAATTCCCGCTTCAACGCCGTTGTCAGACGCAATAAGCAAAGATATGAAAAAAAGAGGCTTCAAATTTTTCGGCTCAACAATATGCTACGCACACCTACAAGCCGCCGGTTACGTAAACGATCACTTAGTCGATTGCCATTGCAGAAAAAATACCGACTCATAAAAATTAGAAAATTTAACGTTAAAAATTTTCCAAAAAACATAAAATTATTACTAAAACGATAATCAGTTCTAACGGAAAATCAACAAAAAAACTAATTGATACAAATTTAATGCAAAGGCGAGTGTAACGCTTGTTGGAGTGCGGAAACCGTAAAGATGATAGGATAAAGTTCTTCATAATACCAAAGTTTCGCAAAATATAATCCAATCGGCGAAGATTCCAGCCAACGCCCCGATTCAACCGATTCTATTAACCAACTCAATCCATTCCGGTAAGATTCCGCAAATTCCGGTTCATTGGCAAAAAATGCCAGCGATTCCAAAATAACCGCCGTCTCTTCAACACTGGAAATAGAAACATTTTCCGTTGTTAATCCGGCACAACCCCAACCACCATCAGCATTCTGATTCTTCACAATCCAACGCAACGCCCGATATGTCGGTTCCTGAAACCGCTCAGTAAAATGCACCGCCCGTAAAACCTTCGCTGTACCGTAAAACGGATTAACATCATTAGGTAAATGCTGGTTGCCAAACCAAAGCGGAAACCAAGAACCATCAGAATTTTGCGATTTCAAAAGAAAATCAAACATTTTATTCATTGCCGGTTCCATTATTTTCAATAGATGAGCGGAATGAGTAAAATTCGTGGTTATTTCCGGTTCTTTCAATATTTGTTGCCATGCGGCGAATGCTCGGATGGCGTGTGCAGTTAAATCGGTGCTGCTCCGATCAAATGGCAACATGCCCCAACCACGACAAAATGTCGGTATTCCGCCGTCCGCATTTTGAATCCCACAAAGCCAACGAATACCCGAAAACGCCGCACGAAAGATTTTTTGACGTTTGGCGTTTCCTTCTAATGTATTTGGAATTGTTGTTAAAAGATGGGCTAACGCAAGCAATGTCCCCGAAGTATCGTCTCCGTCTGGAACCGCTCCGCTCAAATTCGTCCACCCCCAACCGCCCGGCAACGCTCCGGTAAATGGATGACGTGTTTGAAATTGGCAGGAAAGAAGCCAATCAAGAGTTTCATCACAACTATCAGGACGAATTGCGGTTACTGCCAATGAAGTGAGCCAAGTTGAGAGATTGCTGTCAATTGCCCAACTTCCGTCTTTCCGAACAGAATTGATGAGAAAACGCAGCCCGTTCACAACAATGGGATGATCCAAATATCCGCAAGCCAAAAGACTCATGACGACAAAGGCAGTTAGCGGTGCCGCTTCAAGATAGCCGCCGCTTTCCGGTTGCATTTTTTCGATCAGGCGAAGTGTGGGAGCAATTGCACGGCGGCGAAAAAACGAAAGAACCGGTTTATTTTTCTCAGAACCATGATGAAACCGAACCTGACCAATTGCCACCAACGCCGGAATTGCATAACTGACAACCTGCAAATTCAAAAAACGGAAAAGAAAATGCGGTAACGCCGCCCGTTCAAAAGGAAGTTGCGGAACATCTTTCCACGAAACCAAACCGGCAAGTGCGGCGTTAGTTAAAATTGGAACGGAAAAAGTCTGATCTTTTCCATAACGGCGGCGAACAGCGTCAATACCTCCGGCGTGCCGAAAATAACGATCTGCCTGGCTCAAAACATCCATGCTCCAACCAATTAACATGGTATTGTGTTCTACGGCGGGGATTTTATTGGGAAGTCCAAGCGAATCTTGATCTTCGAAGTTGACATCGGAGAGAATAAATGCTGATTTAACGAGAAGAGTTGTTGAGACGTTGGACTTACTTTTCACGGTATCACCCCAACCGCCATCGGGATTTTGGTGGGCGACCAGCCATTCAATTCCTTGACGAATCAAAACGTCAAGATATTTTGATTCATCGGGAGTGATCAAGAGTTGTGTATTTTGCGAGTATGAACGTTTGAGATACCATCGTCCTTGATGATGTCCGGTTCGGTGGGAATTGCGGAAAATGGAGATTGCGCTAACAGCAGTAGCAGTGGACAACGCCGAGCCGGAAAGATTGCCAACCCAACAACCTTCCGATGTACGGCGGTTCCAAAGTTCACGTTTTGCCGTTTCAAATGCCGCTTGAACCCGCTCAGAAATAATCGCCGAGCCAAAAGAATCCGGTTTTATTGACATGAGGGACTTCTAAAAACTCAAATTTATTTTTATTAACCACTGAGGATACAAAGAACACGGAAGAAATTTTTAATTTGTTTACAAATAGAAATCAAGAGGTTGGCAATATTTTTCCGTAAATGTTGCCAACATTTTAGTTTCAACAATAAGTTTCAGAGATGTCCTGGAAGTTTCAGAGACCTCAACGAGGTTTGCGTTTTATAACTCGAAAATCCGGTATTTAAATCCGTGACTTCCGCAACAACTAATAACCTTTTTTATTTAAATTTTTATTTAACCACAGAAAACACAGAGTTCACAGAGAACATAGAAAAAAAGTGTCCGCAGATGACGCTGATAATCGCAGATGAGCGCAGATGATTTTTAAATATAAAACAAAAAAATAACCTACGGATAATTCTTTAAAATATCCCCCATTGACACAAAATAGGACTTTTGATATACTTTGAACCTGATTCGACCACAATGCGTTATTTCTTGCCGCTTTGTTTTGCAGCAAACGTGTTGGTGGTTATTCAAAAACCTTTGTAAAAACTAAGGAGTTTAACAATGG
>JAISNF010000443.1 GCA_031276415.1 Planctomycetaceae bacterium | reverse complement strand
GGGAACATTTACTGTTGGTTGTATCAGCCTAATGCCGAATGATAATGTGAACGGTTTGCGTGCGGATACGCTGGAATTATTGAAACGGCTTGATTCACCGATTTATCGTTGGCCCGGCGGGAATTTTGTGAGCGGATACGATTGGAAAGACGGTATCGGTAATCGCGATAAACGTCCGCCGCGCAAAAATCCGGCATGGAAAGGTGTTGAGCCGAATGATTTTGGCATCAATGAATTTCTTACATTTTGTAAGATTCTCAACACGCAACCGTATATCGCGGTTAATACCGGTAACGGCGATGTTGAAAATGCTGTACAAGAATGGGAATATGTCAACGGTAACACGCAAACATCCATGGGCAAACTTCGTGCCGAACACGGATTTCCTGAACCTTATAATGTAACATGGTGGGGTATTGGTAATGAAATGTACGGAAATTGGCAAATCGGTCATATCCCCGTTGAAAAATATGTCGAAAGACATAACGCCTTTGTTGATGCGTTTCGGACTAAAGACCCAAAGGTTAAGGTGATTGGTGTTGGTCATGTTGGAAAATGGGATGAAGTGTTTTTGCCCGGAACGGTGAAACATCTTGATCTTATCAGCGAACATTTTTACGTTGGCGAGAAAGAAAACGTAACGGAACATGTTCAGCAGGTTCCAAATTCTGTACGACATATTGCCGACGCACACCGGAAATATCGAACAGAATTACCTAATTTCAAGGATGTTATTGTTCCGATTGCGCTCGATGAATGGAATTATTGGTACGGCAAACATGTGTTCGGAGAACTCGGAACACGATATTTTATGAAGGACGGTCTTGGAATTGCGGCGGGACTTCACGAATTTGCCAGACAATCGGATATGTATTTCATGGCAAATTACGCACAAACCGTCAACGTCATCGGTTGTATCAAAACAAGTAAAACCTCCGCTAAAATGGAAACAACCGGACTCGTTCTGGAACTTTATCGTAAACATTTTGGTAATGTACCGGTAAAAACAGAAATAGAACAAGATTTGTCAAACAAAAAACCTATTGATGTTCAATCGGCATTGTCCGGTGATACGCTTACCGTTGGAATTGTTAATTCGTTGGGGCGAGATGTTACCGTAAAACTGGATATTCAGAAGTTTGATGTTTCCGGTAAGAAATTGACCCGATTTGAAATTACCGATCCGGAAAATAATCCAAATGGTTTCAACGATCCCGATCAACCATACCGTATCGAAATTAAAGAAACCAAAGATTCCAAATTCAGCGGTTATGCGATTGTCAAACCGTACAGCGTAACATTATTGAAATTCAATTGAATATTAGCGGATAGTTGGGAGTGGAGAATTTCACAAGCGGATTTATAATCGAAATGTTGTCTGTTTAAACCGAAGTTCCTCTGCGTTTTTTCTGTAAATCATTGATAAATAAGTACTTAAGTGTAAAATTACGACGGTTTTACATATAATATTGTATCCATTTATTTTTTTTCTTAAGTCTTTTGTTTTCAAATAGTTACGTTGACTCATATACATGGCTACAAAAAGCCTGATTTTATATAACTCTTTTTATAACAAGGAATTAAGAAAAAAACGCAGAGGAACTTCGGTTTAACTACACAGAACACAGAGTTCGCAGAAAAAAAGCGTCCGCAGATTATCGCAGATAATTTTAAAATTTATCTGCGAGCATCAGCATAATCTGCGGACTAATTTTTTTTGTAACCGTGATTTTTTTGATTACGAAAAAACACACGGTTACATACGATTCGCCGGAATATAATGTAATTGTCGTTGCAAATGATATTATCATTACGTTGGTGAATCATGAAATAAATTGGTGAATGAATCACGGATTTCCCATTTTGGCGAAAATTTTTCTTGACCAAATGGTTCTGTCGAATGATAATCAATCCGAATACCTTGGTTGTTGACGTGAACGATTAGAAAACCGATACGATTTAACTCTTTGACCAATGATGTTTCCCGTGCAAGAAATGGCGGTTCCGGTAAATAAAATTTGTGAGCCGCACTGCCGCAAATAATTTGTTGAACTTCAGATTTGCCGTCCGGACTCTTTATTCGCGAACGATGATACATGTGATCGTGTCCGCAAATGAAATTCTTGACACCATGTTTTTGCAGACTTGCAATAAAAGCGTTTTGTGTTTCAGGAAATGAATCCTGATTTTTACTATCGCTAAACACATTGTCTTTGTGATTCTGCCCCAAAAGATTTTTATGAGCAAAAACCAAAACAAACTCATGATCGTTTTTTGACAATTCCGTATCAATCCATGATTGATAATCACTGATTTTATAGGCTTTACCATCGTCAGAACCATCATCAATCAGCGGAAATGTATCCAGTAACAAGAATTTGCCGTTTTTGTGCGTAAATGAATAAGTCATTCCGGCGGCGTTGGGTAAATTGGGACTGCTTCCACTGCTGCCAAGTGTTCCGGGCAAATTGGGAAACGCCGCACGATATTGTGCAATAATCGTACCGCAACGAACAGAAGAATTACTGTTATAACTATCGTGATTACCGCGAAGAGGATAAAATTTGATTCCGTTATCGTGAAGGATTTTATTGTGTTGCGCTCGTGTTTGAAAGGCTTCGGCAAACGCTTCTTCAACCAAATCGCCGACTTCGAGAACAAAATCAACTCCTTGCCGGATCATTTCCGTATTAATTGCATCAATAATATGAATCGCTGTTCCGTAAAACGGAGCGTTCATATTGGTTTTCCATTGCGTATCGGGAATCACCCCGAAACGCCATTCAAGATTTGATTCACCGGCATGAATTGCCGGAATCGCAGGAATAAACGGTAACGCCAAACCTAACGATGTTAAATGTAAAAAATTACGTCGTGTTGTTTTCATGATTTTGAATTTGTAAAAATGTTACAGTTTAGGGAAAAATAAACAGTTTTAAGAAACCGAAAGTGAAACGGCGGAAAATTCCTCACTCTGGTTTATGAACACTTCCCAACTGTTTTTGTTGTGTTCGCGAATTATTTTAGCGATGATATTTTAAGTACATATTAAGATTGTGTTAAGATTGCGCTAAATTTTAAAAAAATTTCGCCTGTTTTTATGAATTGACGGTTTGTAAACCGTTTTCGTGAATCATTTTTTGATCTTGTTCGGGCGAAATGCCGGCAGTGGTCAGATAATTGCCGGTCATCAGAGCGTCCGCTCCCGCACGGAATAACATGTGAGAATGTTCCGCAAAAATTTTGGGACGCCCGCCGCAAATCCGAATAGCAGAATTCGGTAACATAAGACGGAATAAAACAACAATCCTCAACGCCTCCTCAAAATTAAGCGGTTCACGATCAGCAAACGGTGTTCCCGAAGTGGCGTTATAGAAATTTAACGGAATAGAATCAACCTGCAATGTTTGAAGCGTCAACGCCAATTGAAACCGGTCATTCCACGTTTCCCCAAGCCCAAACAAACCACCACTGCAAACCTTCCAACCAAGTTCCTTCGCACGCTCCACCGTCGCAAATCGGTCTCGCCAATGTTGAGTCGTACAAATCTGCGGATAAAACTGTTCGGAAGTTTCCAGATTGTGATGGTACCGTCTAAATCCCGCCTTTTTCAGCCTCGCCAGTGAATCGGAATCCAATTGACCAAGTGAAGCACAACAAAGTGAACCAAGCGGAGAATCACTAAGAACTTGTTCCGCTGATTCGATAATAGCAGCAAGTTCATCCTTCGTCGGTCCGCAACCACTGGCAACCCAACCAACACGAAAAATTCCCTGCTGCCATAACATTCGCGTCGCCTCGCCCAACTCTTTCGCACTGCGAAGCGGATAAATTTTTGTTTGAGTTGAATAATGCACACTTTGCGCACAAAAACGACAATTCATGGCACAATGACCGCTTTTAATATTAACAATGGCACAAAGATCAATTTTATTGCCGAATGTTGCCGTCCGAACCCGCTCAGATTCACACAATAATTCCTCCAACGGAGCATGTTCAATATCAGTTAATGTAAATTGCATAGAAATATTAAAAATATATTGGGCACACTAATGTCATAATGTCAAAACAAACCGTTTCTGAAAATTAAATGTTTTCTGAAAATTAAAATAGACAATTACAACGTATTGTTGTATCTAATCGGATTGGTTCGTTTGGTTCGGAATTGATGGGTTGATTGGGCAGTTGAGCCGGAAAGCGTTTGGCGGGAATGTGGCTGGTTGGTGTTATTTCAAACGAGTCGGAAATGGGAATAATCGGATTGGGCGTGTTTGGAATTTTTGACGGAATCGGACGAATTGTGTTCTCAAGAATTTTTTCCGCAGTTTTTTCCGCAGTTCTTTCAAGAGTTTTATCAAGAGTTTTATCATAAACTGATTTTTCGTATTTTGGCTGAAATGATGCCGGTTTCGCACTCACTAACATAATTGACTGATTTACTGATACATTGTTTTCCTGCGAATTTTGGGGTTCTTTTTCATTTGTTTCCGCTACGAGCGGCAAATTTTTCTCAATAGTAAAACCGGCATTAACCCATTGCACCCAATTGACTTGCAACGTACCGAGACTATCAATATTGTAATGTTTTTGCAATGCTTCCTGCCAATTGTTTGAATCCATTCCGGTTTTGGCGAAACGGAGGAGTCGGCGATGTTCGAAAGAATCCATTTTGCGTCCCAGCAAGAGCAGATATTCGACAACGGAAAAACCTTGAGCGTAAAACGGCATGGGATCGGCGGGATATTCTTTAAGTGCGACCATCTGCTTGAACGGCAAGCCTTTTCGGACATCTTCGCTCAGAAAATTCAGTAACATTCGCCGATAATTTTCTTTTTCGATATTATGTTCAACAGAAGTTGCCGCCCCTTCGTCAAGCCAACGCGGTAATGGTTTACGAAAATGGGTTGCGAGAATTGTGTGCGTAATTTCGTGAGGCAACACGGAATCGAGAATACGTTGAGCGGAACCTTGAATTTCCATTTCCCAACCGTAAACTTCGCCGTTGTCGAACACAAACGAGGTTGCGCCGCCGGCACCGAGATGATTACCGACGTGAACGGTAATACTGCATTTTGACGACCAATCCGGCAAAACTTCACCAAGCCAAAGAACCGCTAATTTTGAACGGCATTGTTCCGCAGTTTCGCAAAATTCTTGAGCGAGTTTGGGAGTTGGGGCGTTATTGACGGTGAAATTTGTTGTTTCGTATTTGGCTCCTGTGGTCAGAAACAAAAATACCAACATCAGAGTCATCACACAACCACATTGGAAAATGCGAGAAATGTAAGAAAAAAACCGAGCCTCCATGCCCGAAATCCTTCCATAATTTGAGGGGTTATTTAAGACGTTTTTATTTAAGACGCCAACTTTCAAGACCGGAGAGTTTACACTAATTTTCAATTCTGGAAAACCCCAATTTTCAAAAAATTTTATTAACCACAGATTTTATTAACCA
>JAISNF010000405.1 GCA_031276415.1 Planctomycetaceae bacterium | reverse complement strand
CACAGAAAACTAATTTGTGTCCATCTGCGAAAATCAGCGTAATCTGCGGACAATTTTCTTTTCTCTATATATTCTTTTGACGAAAAAAAATGTTCTCACCGGAGATGAAACGAGGCATTGGTGGAGATTTTACAGTACAAATGTTGCGAATGACGCTGCCAATCCAACAAAATGGCAAAGAACTTTTCAAGGACCGTTTCGCCTTCCATCTTTACGTTTCGTTGCCGGAACAACACAAGGTGATATTAACTCCGGTGGCGCAGCAAGAAGTATCGAAGACTGGTCTTACGATTTTTCGATGGCTGGTTGGTTGGATGGTTCTTCAAATCAAATTACTTTCGTTGAAAAGCATATTCCCGAATGGGCTTATGCGGATATAGGAGATCGTGCCAATAGTTGGGATGGAGCATATCATTTTACCATACCTGGTTCACAAGCGGGAAATGTCGGGCGAATTATTACTGACTTTGCAAGTTTGATTGCTCGCGGAAAAAACGATCCTAATCGTCCCAATAAAAATACCAACTGGGATTGTAACTGTCTATTTAAATTTTTGAAACAGTCTATTTGAGATATTAATTATCTATTTTAACAAATTTTAGGTGAATTGGGGTAAAATAAACAATTTATACAAATGCAAAAAAGACAAATTTTACATTTTTAATTTTCGTACCTGTCATTTTCAAATTTAAATAGACAGTTACCTGGGATTGTGCGAATGATCGGGAAGGAAATGAAATGCTTGGTAGTTCTCACCCTGACAGTTTTAATGTTCTTTTTGGTGATGGTTCTGTTCACTCTTTTTCTCGCACAGTGCATTCCCGAATAGTGATACGTT
Organism: Planctomycetaceae bacterium; assembly: GCA_031276415.1. Lineage (GTDB taxonomy): Bacteria > Planctomycetota > Planctomycetia > Pirellulales > Thermoguttaceae > WRKP01. The sequence goes on along the minus strand of JAISNF010000405.1, from coordinate 13,025 downwards.
TTGCTGTTGCCGCAGACGGTGAAGTTGTTGAATTACCCTAATTAGATATATTTACGATAGTCGGCGTACTCGCCGACAGGGAACCCTGTTTTCGGACGGAAACAAAAACAACCTCATTTCTACCTAATTTCCTAAACAAAACAACCTCAGTAGCAAAAAGGTCAAACGTTTGAGCAATTTACTAGGAATTCCTAGCAAAAAGGTCAAACGTTCAAGCAATTTACTAGAACTTCCTAGCAAAAAGGTCAAACGTTCAAGCAATTTACTAGGAATTCCTAGCAAAAAGGTCAAACGTTTGAGCAATTTACTAGGAATTCCTAGCAAAAAGGTCAAACGTTTGAGTAAATTACTAGGAATTCCTAGTAAAAAGCCAGAACTTTCTAGTAAAAAGGGAGAGTTTCCTCGTAAATTGTTGTCCGCAGATTACGCAGATTTTTTTTTAACGATGTTTTTAGATGTTCCCTAATATTATCATTGACTTTTGATCTAAAATTATTTTTGAAAATTTTTCCTCTCTGTGAATTCTGTGTTCTCTGTGGTTAAATAAAAAATCAGTTATTAGAAATTACCTTGTGTTAATCGTTGTTAATCGCTCAGTAACGGAATTGTGTAAACCATTGGTTGACCAACCGGTTGAACCGTACCAACCGGACGCGCTCGGATCGTCATCTCCATCACCCCACTCCTGATTAACTCTTGACCACGACGAACAAGATAAATGTGTTCCATCCGCCCAAATCCGGTTCGAACCGTCGTCTCCCGCATCGGACGATCAGGAACAATCAATTGACATGAATAAGTGTACACATTGTTCGTTTCATTCACAAATGTTTGCGTTACCTCAATGTCGCCGTTTCGGTTCAATTGAGACGAAAATTCCATGTACACATTCGGATTACCAATTTGAATCTCATCGTACACACTAAATTCCTGCGGATCAGGTCCCTGCGTTTTCACGTTAATCTGAATAGGTCTTCGTGAAGTGTTGGCACGGGCTGTTAATGAAAGATTGAAAGTTCCATTGCCCGCTGCTCCGGCATCCAATGACAAAGTTTGAGCCGGCGGATCAATCACCCAATGTCCCGGACGCGGACCAACCGGTGAAATTTGTGCCGTAATCGGAAATTCCGTATCGTTTTTCATCGAAAACGGAATCGGATTCTTTTGATTAATAACAGACGGAATTTCCTTGACTCCCAACTGAATCCCCAAACGTAACCGAACAACATTGGACGTGATACCGGTTACAAAAACAGGAGTCGGCGTTACAGGAACAATTTGTTCACGCCCTTGTTGTTCCAACGGAAACCGTTTTCCCCACACATCAAGAATTTCCGGCTCCAATCCGAGATAAAGTATTTCATTGATTGGTTTTTCCGGTGAAGCCTGGTTGTTCCAAACCACCATCACCGCCTTGCCACCGCCAATATCGAAATTATAATTCCGGCTTCGGTTCGGCAAAATAATACTTCCAAGAAATCGCCGCCCCGAAATTTGTGTCACAGTAGTACGCCAAGGTAAAAAAAGTTCACTCGGCGTTACATTAGACCGCAACACGCCGGTTTGATCGTCTATTGGTTTGGACAAAAACAACGCTTCCGCACTAATTTTGCCCAAAATCATACGGCGTACAAAATCGTTGATCCGGTCATTCAACTCGTAATCCTGCTCAGAAAGCGGCACCAACGAAACAAAACGCCGAACCTTACTTTCAGAAATTCCGGTCAAATATTGTTCAAAATTGTCCGAAGAAAGCGATTCCGTTGAAGTTAATGTTACAAACTCGTTGACGGAATGCGACACGGTTTGCGGTGTCGGCGTACTAAAACGTTCCGGCAATACCTCGTCCCAACTCCACGCAAAACCAATACCAAAACCCAAATCGTTACGATCAAAAGAACGGCGTAAATCTTCAAAATGTTGCGCAAATCCCGGAATTTCCGTAATACTCAAATCATTATCGCTCGTCCATTGCCAATCCTTGACCAAAAGTGCCAGATTCTGAAGCGTGGGTTGAAGCGAATCCGACCAAACTGTTGGGGCAAGAGAAAAAATCGATGCGGCATTGACCAAACCAAATTGAATTTTAGCACGAATTTCCGCCGGAACCGGATGGAGCAAACCAACAACATGAACACGACGCCTAGATAAAACATCGCAAATCTCGCTAAGTGTTTGACGCTGTTTTTCATCGTCGTTTGAAAACCACGCCGGAATTTTAAGCCGCGAAATTCCTGATTGTGTTAAAAGCGGTAAACGACGATTGATCTCTTCCAATGTCCAACCGTCAAGATTCCAACCAAATTCGCCATTCGAAATAAACGAACCGGACGGCATCACCACAAAAGTCAACGATTCGGCATCGCCAAGCGGATCCTCGAAAAATACACCCTCCGCCAATTTGAGATTTTTAACAAACGGTTCCGGTGTTGAAATACGAACCCGATAAAAACCGGCAGAAAGAACCGGCAAGCCATGCCAAATAGCAGTTCCCTGAAAAACACGGAACTTGTCGATTTCCGAAACGACAAATTGTGAAGCAGGTTTACTGCCCACCATCAACTCAATATCACGTTTGGCAATAACACGACCAAACGGGTCTTCAAGTGTAAATGTTACAAGATGTTGCGACGGATCAATCCCCTGAATCCGACAACCGACATCAATATTTCGCGGATGGAAAAAAAGATGATTTTCGTTGGACATTGACAACGAAACCGTAGGACTTTCACGAATTTCAACATTTGTAAAATCAACTCTGGCTCCAAAATCCTGACGCTGTGACGGAACAACAAGAAGTCCAACCGATACAGTTTTAATTCCGGGCATATTCGCAACAACCGGACCAATAGTAAGACGACGCCATCCATTGGTATTCCGAATTTTTGCCGAAGAAACCGTTTGAATCGGTTCTGTGTTTTTTTCCCCGTAAAACGCCAAAAGAATAAAAATATCGTCGTAAACAAAATTAACCGCATCCGCATAAGCGGAAACCGTATAACTCATTCCGAACCGGATTGGAATTTTCGGTGAAAAAACGGCGGCACCTCCGCCTTCAATATTCATTCGGAGCGAATAATTGCCGAAATTATTGTTATTTTGAACATTGGCGATTTCGAGATATTCGGGAAACAAAATGCCCTGATCAATCCCATTTTTCCGCGTCCAGTGATCAGGCCAAGTGTCATTATCTTCGGCATCGCTATTCCGGTCAAAAAGGCAACGAAAAATCAAACCGCCGGAAGGAGTTTGACGCACAATCTGACCCGGCAATAACGGTGCCGTCTGCGCCAATAAAATTGTTCCGGTTAAAACAGTAATCGTTCCAATTAAAACAATAACCGTTCCAATAAAGAAAAAATGAAATCGCCGTAAATTCATTTTTATATTATTTTTAATTACTTTGACTAATACCAATATGATTATGTGGATTTTTTCCACTCGACTGTTACGGAGGTTGAAATTCCGCCGCGCGGAGTGAAGGCGGCGGTTAGTTTGATCCAACGAGGTTGGAGCAAAACCACTAAATCATCCAATATCCGATTCGTAACATTTTCATAAAAAATTCCTTCGTTGCGAAATTGTTGAAGATACAACTTCAAACTTTTAAGTTCCACACAAAGATAATCAGGAATATATTGAAATGTTAATGTTCCAAAATCCGGTTGCCCCGTTTTCGGACACACCGAAGTAAATTCAGGACAAATAATTTCAATCAAATAATCCCGATTAGGATATGAATTGGCAAATGTTTCAAGCATTGGTCTTGTTTCCGAAAATAGTTTTAACCGCCGGCTACATTGGAAATGTCCCGCTGGGGCAATTTTAATCAATTTTTAATCAATTTATATTGTGAAACGAAAACAATATTTTAAAGTGTAATGAGTATAATTGTCATTATAATTGTTGTAATAACTGTCAACTGCCGTTTTTTATCGGTGTTTTTTTTCCGAACAGAAATTCTTCAAACAGATAAGCGGCATCATGCGGACCTGCCGCCGCTTCAGGATGATATTGCACAGAAAAAACCGGCAGATCACGATGCCGCAATCCCTCAACCGTACCGTCATTCAAATTAATATGCGACACCTCAACATTGTTCGGTAACGTGTCAGGATTGATACAAAAACTGTGATTCTGCGATGTAATTTCAACTTGTCCGGTTATTTTGTTGAGAACCGGCTGATTGGCTCCGCGATGACCAAACTTCATCTTGTAAGTTGTTGCACCAAACGCTCTTCCCAAAAGTTGATGCCCAAGACAAATTCCAAATATTGGCATCTTACCGATTAATTTTTGCATTTCCGCAACAACAGAACCAAGCCGCGCCGGATCACCAGGACCATTCGAAAAAACCACGCCGTCCGGCTGCATTTCCAGTAATTCATCAGCAGTCGTAAACGCCGGAACAACAAAAACCCGCGATCCCATCGAAACTAATGATCGCAATATGTTTTGTTTGACGCCAAAATCATAAACAACTATTTTCTTCAAACCATTAGAAGCCTCTTTGTATAAATCCGATGTCCACGAACACGGCTCCGTCCATTCAAACGGTTTAGAAGCGGTCAATTGCCCAACCAAATCAATGTCTTCCAAATGCGGCGAATCTTTGGCTTTTTGAATCAATTCCGCCGCATTCCAATCTCCCGCCGCAATCACCCCGCGCAATAAACCGCGATCACGAAGATGTTTCGTCAGCGACCGCGTGTCAATATCCGAAAGAGCGACAATTTGATTCCGTTTCAAAAAAACATCGAGACTTTCCGTTGCACGCCAATTAGATGCCCGACGCGAAATCTCCCGCATCAAAAGCCCTTGAATTTTCGGTTTCAGCGATTCGTGATCTTCCTCATTGAATCCGGTGTTGCCAATCTGCGGAGCCGTCATCGCAACAATTTGTCCGGCGTAGGACATGTCGGTAATCACTTCCTGATAACCGGTCATTGATGTGTTGAAAACAACCTCGCCTGTGGAAAGACCATCAAATCCGACAGAAACGCCGGAAAAACAACGACCATCTTCCAATGCAAGCATTCCGGGCGTTTGTTTCATCAGTTCGAAATTTATCATAAATATCAGTTTTAACAGGCGAAAAAAATTTTTTCCGTGTCGTTTATTATGTATTATGTTAATACCTTGCCGTTTGCCCCTGCAACCGTTTGTTCTTTATGCACGTTTTGCGCCAAGATAACACCAAGATAAAAGACACCGCCCCAACCGCAGCAACTTATTACACTTACAATATTTATATTCAAAATATATTTTTAAAAACAAATGGAATCAATCTTTTCAAAGACAGTTTTGTCCTAGCGTGTCTTAAAAACGACATTTTTGTCCTAGTTTTATCAGGCATTTTGTAAGCATAACGAATTGCCTATAAATTACAACAGCACTACAAGCGATTGATTTTTAGCAAACAATTTTAGCGAACAATTATATTGTTCAGGTTTGTTAAATTCAATGATTAAATATCTCTGCCGCTTCCCATGTAATCCATGCCGTCTAAACCTAAATTGCTGATGCCGGACGGATTTTTAATGGTTTCCACTTCTAACAAATCAGTGTTGACATTACGAATAATCATATTACCGCTTGGCTCCAAAACCATCACTCTGCCGGGTGATTTCAGATCAGGTGCTTTTTGAGCGGCTGTCGGAACTTTGTACAACGCCTCGCCTCCCTTCATATCAAGAACACAAACTTCAGAAACAATGTCAAGTTGTTTTCCGGTTGTTTTGGTGTCGGCTGGTCTTGTTCTTGACGAAGATGTTGGCGGTCTGCGTGTTGTTGTCCGTGATGGCGGCGAACTACTTTCCATATCAGAGGGCGTTTGTTTTTCCAGCAACGGGTTAGTTACAATCTGATTTTTATAATTGATTGTCGAGCCGCGATAAACCCGTTCCCTTTCAAGATACCACTCCGAACCGTCCGCCAAATCAAAATGAACCGCCATAACACTTGCCGCAGGTTCTGTCCAAGGTTGTTTCGAGTCAACAGCAAAAACATTGGTCGTAAGCACACGGGATTCCAAAGGAATTGTTACCATGTTGGACGGCGCACTAAATTCTGTAACGAGATACGGTTCCTTCGACAACGTTTCGTCTTCCAGATAATTAGGGGCTAAGTTGTAATTAGGATTCGCCAGATAAAGCCGGACACGGTAACGATAAGTTTTGCCGGGTTCGACTTTGAAATCCAAAAACCGGAAAAGATAATTATCAACCTGAACCGGTTTAATCTCATCCTCTTCCGGTTCTGTTGTACTTCCTCGTCGGCGGTTTCGCCCTTGCACCATGTTTCCATCCATATTAGAACCGGCTCCGCTTATTCGGCTTTCGGAACCACTAAACGGATTATCCAAAATATCTTCTGGTTTAATGTCAAACATTTCTTTGCGTAACCGTTCATTGATTTTCTCATTTTGTTTCAATTCTTCCATCTGCGAATCAGTAAGCATCGGAATATACGGTGGATACGCAACTTCTTCGCCGAATTTTTTCGTAATTGGCGGAAGCGGATAAGCCATCGGAAATTTTCCGGGAACCTGCATCGCAAAAAATACCGGATCAACAGGATCAACCGCATTGCCACTCCACAAAGAACGTTTTTGTAAAAATTCCGTAAGGAAATTCAATCGCTGCCATTGCAAATCGTCTAAACTTTTTCCGGGTACAATTTCTGCCCGTTCAATATCGTACAAAAGATACGTCGGCATATCACGCAACGCATCCGGTAAAACACTGGACGAAAATTTATCAACGTAAAGATTAAGTTGTTCTTTAATCGGAATCAAACCGGTGATAATTGCCCAACGTTCTCCAATACGGGCATTGGTCGCCGACGTGTTGCCGGTTATTGCGGAACTGCCGATTTCCGCCGCCTGAATTGCCAACGGCGATGCCGGATTAATTGCTACCGCACCAAGCCCCGATTGCGCTTTCAACTCCCGCACCGAAAGCACATTTACCGCACTACGCTTATTTTTCTCAGGAAAAAGCGACGGCAACCATTGCGTTTCGGTACGATAATAATCCGAACGGATTTTGGCTTTAATCCAAGTCGCTTTCACATCATAAGTAATTATGGAAACACCTTCATCTGCCGCTTTTCGTTCACTTGTTTTGATCGTATTATTGGCATTCTCGGCAGCCTTAACCAAAGCATCCGGTTGCCACGAAAGCGGTTCATATTGTGTTCCGAGATAAGCAATATAAATTGCTACCGGAATAACCAGAATCAGGACTATTTTTTCAATGTTCTCAATGAAAAATAATCCAATATCCAATTTCTTTTTTTTATTTGGTTTCATTATCGTTTGTTTGTACAAAAAAGGTTCATTGACCAACGCCGGACATGGCATTTTCGGTCGTGTTTCATAGTTTGAACACAGTCCAAATTATCTTAACTTAATCTTAACTTATTTCCAGTCATTTCAATGATGCATGAGGTCTTGCTCAAATTCTTCCAATGTTTGACATTCCCACGCTCGGTCAAAAAGCAAATCCAACGCTGTTAAATCCGTATATGAACAGATAGTGCGGGAAATTGATCTTGGTACATTGTGGAAACGCTTATTAAGCAATCGAAGAATATTTTGAGTTGCTATTTCGAGTCCGCCTTCAAGTTTACCTTCGAGTATGCCTTCGCGTTTACCATTAGTGTATAATTCTTCCATTGTTGACATGATCATTTTTTCAGACTCCTGTTTATCTAAAATTTTTGAAAATTCCTGAACAATAACTTCTTTACTGATTTTAGTGGTAGCGAGTGTATAATGGGCGATTGAAGACAACCATCCCATTGTTCGCGGATCCGTTTTAACTTCGTTAAAATATCCGATAATTCGTCCCAAATTTTCCGGTAATTTTCCTTCCGAACACGATTGTAACGTATCAAAAAGCCCAATCAATGCCGGATGTCCTTGCAATTCTTCTACTTGAATCTTTGACAAGTCAATCATAATAACCGGAAACCATAACACCTTGCTATCTGCTCCGCTTGGTACCGCTATCAAATCCTTTATTTGTAACAATTCATCCCATGAAATATTACCATGATAAAGTATAACGACCAGCGGATATGGGAACTTGCCGTTTTCATTGATGGCGTTTTGGGGATCAGCCGCCCATTCTTCGTAAAAATCCAATATTTTATGCAAACAATGAATGGAATATAATCGAATCTTTTTTGATTGATGTTCGAAAAACAGGAACACTTTAGAGTAATTTCCATTTTTGAATCTTGCGGAAAAACGTAAATCACCGATTAGTTCTTTCAAATTCTCGTCTATTGTAATCGGAGATTCACAACGCAACAATTTAAGATCAAACAACTGAACAAGCCCCGTATTATCATAGTGTTCCAGCATATTCGCCATCAATTCTCCGTCAACAAGAAAATGTCTTGCGAGTAAATCATGCGGATGAGCAAGTTTAAATAGTACCGGTAATTTAGGAAATTCCGTCATAAAAAAATTCTCGTAAAAATTATTCTGTTGCCGTTTCGATAATAGTTTATTCTTGTTATTGTTAATAAAATAAAAATTCAAAATTAGTCGTGTTTTATCGTACAACTAATAAACGAATATTTATACTGAAATTATTGGGGATTTGTTTCAGTTACGGATTCTTCTTGTTGTTGTAATCCGCCGTGTTCGACCGGATTGAATATATTGATACAGCCATAAATTTCAATTGGCACTGCGTTTGTTCCATAGACGCCGCCGATACTATCAATACGAACTTGCGTATCATCACCGCCGCTTGTACTTCCTCCTCCCGATGTTCCGCTGTAACCTCCGCCTCCGCCGCTATCGCCCATCTCACCCATTCCTCCGCCGCCCATCCCCATCTCACCGCCGCCGGCACTGGCAGAAGCGGCAATAGAAGCATCGTAAGCCCCTAAATCAAAAGGTTTTGTTGCCGCCGGATTGATTCGCACCCACAAAACATCAATCGGCATCGAACAATTAGCACAATTGACAAGAATTTCAGGAATTCGCTGTTGGTCAACAATCAAACGAAGACAAATCGGCATTCGTTTAAATTGATCGAAAGGAGCCTTATCATCGGCTTTAAGAGGTTTTGCCTTATCATCAACATAACGATTATTCTTTTTAATGGCAATAACATCTTCTTCTGTTCGCGCAACCGTAATTCCTCCGGCACCAAGACCGGCACCGCCATCCATTGAAGGCGACATTTCGGAATCCATTGATGACGACACACCACCGGGGTTACTGATTCGGCTTGAAGACCGCGCCTCCAATGCCGCTGAAGCAGCCTGACCAATCAACAAATTTTCAATACGTTTAATTACGGCGTTATGTGTTCCTGTTGCTTCGGCGTTGGATTCTTTAATTACGGAAAGCAGGGCGTGATAAACCCAAAGTTCTTCCTGAGCGAACCAGACTTCATTGGATTTTGGAAGTTTTGCCCATGAAGATGTAACGGTTCGTGTTTCGGGGTTAGCCCAATCGACAGTTCCAACATAACGATAAATTTCTTCTCCATCGGGACCTCGTGGAAGAGCGGTTTCGGTTGTTCCCATAACATTCATATTCGACATTTCGCCGCTCATTCTTCCTCCCATTTCCGTGTCATAACCAGAACCAGTCGGCGAAGAAGAAGACGCCGTAACCGTTGCGGTTGCTTCCATTTCTTTCCAATTTCCCTGATCATCCTTTTGCTGAATACGACGACGATCAACATAAATTTCGAGTTCGGGAAGATAATCGTTCACAAAAGTAAGATAATGTTCACGGGCGTTAATTGTCATTTCATCCAAAAATTTCAATTTCGTAACTTCTTCGTTGAAATCGGGACCGACTTTTTCAGGCCAAAGATTCCGTTCGCGTTGATCTTTTTCGAGCGTTCTCCACGCCTGCATCACACGCCCTCGCAATTCCTTGCAACAGTTTTGAATATCAGAGATGGTGATTTCATTCGGATGACTCCGGTCGGAACTAATTCCTTCCGTTGTTTTTTTCGTACTTTCCAAAGCAGTTTTGCGGTCATTAAACGCTTTGGTAATACTTGTAACCGACGAATACGTCGTAAAAACCGGAAAAAGTAATCCAATGGGAATACAAGCCCAAAAAATATACTTCTTAACCATTTCCAATGAAAATTCCGTTTTTTTAGCCATAGTATTGAAAGTTGATAAAAGTACAAAAACAAACCAAACTGATTGAAACTGAAATTAAAGTTAAAGTTAAAAGTCTGAAATTGAAATTGAAGTTGAAACTAAAATTGAAACTGCAAGTGAAAATGAAACGATTACCGTTCAACAATTTCCGAAACCGGATTAACAATTACGAAATATCAAGTTGGCGGAACCGGAGTTTCCTGTGTTGAAGTTGTCGGCGTTGCCGGTGGTTCTGCCGGAGTATTTGGCGATTCAGTTGAAGTTGTCGGCGATTCTGCCGGAGTGTCGGATGATTCGGTTGAAGTTGCCGGCGATTCTGCCGGAGTGTTTGGCGGAGTGTTTGGCGATTCGGTTGAAGTAGCCGGCGATTCGGCGGGAACGGGCGGCTCGGTTGTTTCGCCTTCCAATACCGATGGAGAACCTGTTTGTTCGCCTTGTTTTGCTAATGCGGCTAAGCGTACTTCTTCGCGTTTTCTTTCGCGGACACTGGGCGGCGTTTCGACCCAAGCAAATTGAATCACAAAATCAAATCGCCGAAGTTTAATTTTATCTTTAGCGTTCATTTCTTTGGCAATTTTTTTAATATATTCGGAACCGCCGCTGGCATCTCCTCCTGTTGGAGCGTCAAAGGGTCTGTTAAATGTTGTATCGAGAACCATTGAATCGCGGTCACGTTCACGTCCGCGTCCGCCTCCAAATCCGCCGCCGCCACGCCGATGTTCCAGAATTTTGGTTCGTTCCTGCTTAAATATTTCCAGAACAACACGCGGATTCAGAATTTCCGTTTGTTGAATTTTGGGAATATCCAAAAGCGTCGGATAAGAAATTCCAAGATCACGCATCGACACAGTTTCCCGTGCGAATTGTGGGTCTTGAGGATTTTTCATCTGTTTTTCTAATGTCGAAGGAAGAATAATTTCACCGAATTTCAAATTTCGGAGAATTGTTTTTCGCAGATAATCACTTCCCATTGTTGTACCGGCAACACTGGCGTTGTGATAATGATAACCAACGAGTTGCACAACCCGCGCAATGGAACCTTCCGGTATTGTTTCCGGCGGACCGGGAATCAGTTCCAGACGTTGCGACTCGGTCAATTGCGATAATTTTTTCTTCAGATTTGTGGCATTTGCGGCGGTTTCGTTTGTGTTTGTTGATTCTGCTGCTGTTGTTGTTGTTTCGCCTGAAGTGCCGCTCGCCAATGCTTCTATCACTTCTTCTTCGTCAGGATAATACCGTTTATTTTCTTTGAGCGGTTTGAACCATTCAGCCAGATTGTCAACAGTTATCGCTTCAATATTGGAGATAAACACGCGATCTTGTTTTTCAAGAGCATCAACTGATTGCCCATCAATTTTTTCTTCTGCAACAGGCAAAACGCTATTGATCGCACGAAGTAATTCAAGCCAGGTGATTCGTCCTTCGACATTACTGGTTAAGTTTCGTCCGACGGTATCGATTTCCTTGAACACACTCACTGCCGCAGCGGTTTCCGATTTCATTTTGGACGAAAGGGTTTGAGCGGATTTTGCTTGGTCTTCCGCTTTGCCGTAATCTCCGATGGAAATTCCTCTAAGGGCATTGGAGGCTCCGGCAAATTGGATGGTCAAACCTAGCAACAATGCCGAAGCAGTCGCCAAGACCCAAGGTTTTTTTTCCCGAATGAGCCGGTCGGTAATTATTTCTTTTGGAATTAGGTTTGTTGTCAAAGGAGCCTCGCCCATTTGTTGCAGAGCGAGACCGTAACTAACCGCAAACGAATAAAGATTTTCCTTAAACAACGGTGCGTCAATAACTTCGGAACCGACCAATCGGTTAAAATGCGACAGCCGTATAACTTCATAACCAAGATTTTGCGTTAAAAATTGGCGAAGTCCGGGCATTTTGATTGGGTTACCGATAGCGAGAATTTTGTTGAATTTAACTTTTCGGTTGAGACTTTGATAATATTCCAATGAGCGGTGAACTTCGCTTAACATGTCGTTGAAGACGGGTTTCATTGCCTGAAACACGGCTTTGGGGTCTTGTGCGGCGGCGGCATTTCGTTTGAGATATTCTGCTTTTGAAAAGGTCAGTTTTAATCCTTTGGTCAATGCTTTTGTGAACGAACTTCCGCCGATTGGAATACTGCGAATCCAGATGGAAAAACCGTTGGTGATAACGACATCGGTTGCGTCGGTTCCGATGCAAAGAATGACGAGTGAATCCGGCGGATTATCCGGGTCATATTCTTCGATATTTTGAATAGCGAGTTGATCGAATGCTGCGAAATTATAGATTGCCAATGGGGAACTTTGAATACAATCAACATCGATGGCGTTAGTGAGATAGGGCGACAATGTTTTTTGAGCAATATCACGTTTCATGGCGAACATTCCGACTTCGGAATCGACCTGAACGGCGGTTGGACTTTGTCCAGCGGTACCGATTGGTTGAAAAGTCCAGATAACTTCTTCCAGAGCGAAGGGCAACCATTGTTTTGCTTCATATTTGATAATATCTGGAATTTTTTTCGGATCGACCGGCGGCAACTTGAGAAAACGTGAAATCGTATTTTGACCGGAAACGGAGATAGCGACACGATCACCTTTTGTTTGATTACGGGCGAGAAATGTTTTAATTGTTTCTGCGAGGATTTCTGCCGGTTCGGAGCCTGGTTGAGACAATGTTTTTGAGTGTTCGATGAAATCGAAGGCGACTGCTTCGATTTTTCCTGGTTCGTCGGCGGCTTGACAGCGAAGAGCCTTTAGCGACGAGTTACCGATATCAATTCCCCAAACTGCTTTTTTCTTAGCCATAATAGTGATTACCGTTTTTTAATGAGTTACAAAAACAAGGCAAGAACAGAATACTTTTATCGAAAACATATCGAAAAC
>JAISNF010000318.1 GCA_031276415.1 Planctomycetaceae bacterium | reverse complement strand
GTTTCAAATTTACCGTAAATTGTAATCATAGATAATAACCATTAACCGGAGGAAAATAATGTCCGTTCTATCTGCTTCATTTACACGCCGATTAACACGGCGGAATTTTTTAAGAACATCCGCTGCTCTGAGTAGTTTAGCGTTACCGTTTTTAGTTCCCGGTTCTGTTTTGGGTAAAGACGGAAGTGTTGCGCCCAGTAACCGGATTACACTTGGTTTTGCCGGAGTTGGTATGATGAACCGCGGTCATCTTAACGCAACACTTTCCTTTGAAGATGTTCAGATTATCGCTCTTGCCGATCCTGACCAATGGCGGCGTGAAACAAATAAACAAACAGTCGAAAACCGTTATGCAAAACGCAAAGCAAACGGGCAATTCAAAGGTTGTGATATTTACAGCGGATTTCACGAAATGCTTTCCCGTTCCGATATTGACGGAATCGTCATGGCTATTGGAGAACGTTGGCACGGAGCCGGTGTAATTATGTGTGCTAAAGCCGGAAAACATGTTTTCGTCGAAAAACCAAATTCCTATACAATTGCCGAAGTACTCGGTTCCATTGAAGCCGTTCGGCGATATGGTGTGATTGCACAAGTCGGTTTTCAGCAACGAAGTTGGGCAAATTTTGAATACGCTTGTCAAGTTGTCCGTAGCGGTGCTTTAGGAAAAATCAAAAACATTTACATCGTTCATTCCGGTCCAAGTGTTGAATCCGACCTTCCGGCAGAACCAACTCCGCCAACTCTTGATTGGGAGACATGGCTCGGTCCTTCGCCCCGACGTCCGTTCAATCACCGGTTACATTATTTGGGGAATCCACTCAATGTTGTTCCGTGGTCTTTTTGTAAAGACTTGGGACTTGGCGGACTTGGCAGCGGTGCATCACACGCTTTTGATGTTGTTCATTGGGGGCTTGGTTGTGATACTTCGGGACCGTTGGAAATTATTCCGCGTGAAAGTAAACAGGTTCCGTATTTAACGTTCAAATATCCTAATGACGTTACATTACAGGTTCTTAACGGCAGACTGGATCCGAAAGTGCATGAAATCCCTAAAAACTTCGATCCGATTACAACTGTTAAAGCGTTTGGTGCTGTTTTTGTCGGCGGCAATGGTTGGTTGCATGTCGGTCGTCAAGGTTATTTAAAAGCCTTTCCCGCTGAACTTGCCAAAGATCGACCATCACGTTTTGAAGGTCATAAAAATCATGTACGTAATTGGATTGATAGTATCCGGTTTCGCCGGCGTCCGGCGTGTGATATTGAAATCGGCAGCCATTCGACAATTGCCGCAATTCTCGGTAACATTGCCTGTTGGTTGGGACGACCACTAAAATGGGATCCCCTAAAGAACGAATTTCAAAACGATGACGAAGCGAATCGCCTTCGTAGCCGTGCTGTCAGAGAACCATGGATCGTTTAAAAACTAAACGTAAATTACACAAAAAGAAAAAAACAGAACGAAAACAATCGTCCCAAACGATAGTGAGGGAATTACAAATTATTTTTTTCAAGGAGAATATTGATGCGAAATTTCTTTTTCTTTATTTTTATTTTTGCTGCGTTTTTCATTTCCGCTCAGGAAACACCGCAGGACGAAACGGCAAAACTCGCCGCTGTTTTACAAGACCCCAACGTTTCGTATTATGCTAAAACTTCGGCTTGTAAACTGGCAGGACAACGCGGTTCCGAAGCATCGGTTGCTCCGTTGGCGGCGGTTTTATTGGACGAAAAATTATCACATCCCGCACGTATCGGGTTACAACAAATCCCCGGTTCGGCGGCAACCGCTGCACTTTGTACGGCGGCTTCTCAAGCAAAAGGTTCCATTCTGATTGGAATTATCAATTCACTCGGAGACCGTCGTGATCCTGCTGCGGTTACGGTATTAACTCAATTACTTGCAGAATCGGATTCCCGAATTGTTCAGGCAAGCGCAATCGCTTTGGGAAAAATCGGTAACACCGAAGCTCTTCAGACTCTTCAAAAATATTTTACTGAAATTGGAACAACTCAAAAGGTATTGTTTGTTGACGGGCTTTTCGCTTGTGCCGAACACTTAAGGACAATTGGCGATGCGAAGGGAGCCGCAACAGTTTATGCTGTTGTTCGTGTACAAAAAGAATTGCCTGTTGCAAGCCGTTGCGGAGCAATTCGCGGTGAAATCCTTTCATTGGGAATCAATGCCGTTTCGGTTTTAAACGCTGAAATGTCCGCTGCCGATGCTGAATTTCTCGCCGCACTGGAAGCCTGCCGCGATTTGACCGCACCGGAATTAACACCGGTTTTTCTCGATATGTTACCAAAATTGAATAGTGAACGTCAAATTCTGTTACTTGATCTTCTTGATTGCCGAAGTGATCCAAAAACCAAAGATACTATTTTGAATATTTCAAAAAACGGACAAAATCTTACTGTTCGCAATGCTGCATTCAGTGCGTTGGCGGGATTTCCGTGTGATGACGTGATTACCTATCTTCTGGAGCAGGCAACCAAAGAAGAAAACGCCATGTTTTTTGATTCGATTATTGATGCTCTTACCCGAATGTCCGCTGACGGATTGGATACAAAAATTGTCGAACGTCTTAAAATTACAAAAGGTAAAGCGTGTATTCCGCTTGTACGAATCTGTACGAAACGAAAAATAGCCGCATCAACTCCGGTTCTGTTACCGCTTCTTACCGATCCGGAATATGATGTTCGGGTTGTTGTGCTTCAGGCGTTGGGAAATACTGTTTCCGGCGAAAATATTGACGTGTTAATCGAACGATTATTGAAACCGCGTTCAAAAATCGAATTTGATACCGTTATTGGATCGCTTCATACTGTTTGTAACCGAACGGTGGATTGTGAGGCGGTTGCCGAAAAGTTATCGGCAGTTTACGGCTCGGCTCCGATAGAAACCAAAACGGTTTTACTTGATCTTTTTGGGGCGTTAGGTGGTCAGACGGCAATTGCAGCTGTCAGGAAAGCGGTTGCCGATCCGACTGAAGCCATTCAGGATGCCGCAACACGTGTTCTGGGTAATTGGCATGATCACGATGCCGCTCCGGTGATTTTGGGAATTTTACAAAATCCTGCTGTTCAAAAATTCCATAATCGTTCACTTCGGGGATATATTCGAATTGTTCGGCAAATGGACACATCCAACGAAC
>JAISNF010000228.1 GCA_031276415.1 Planctomycetaceae bacterium | reverse complement strand
AATCAATACCTGGCGTCAATGGGAGCATTTATGTTTGCGTTTCTTCCCAATGTTATGTTGTCGGGAGCGATTTTTGAAATTGACGCTATGCCTTTTTTGATTCGGATATTGACGTATATTTTTCCGTCACGATATTATGTCAATTGTTTACAGACAATTTTTATGGTCGGCGATGTTTGGATTCTTTTCCTTCCGAATTTGGTTATAATGTTACTGATAGCAATACTTTTATTTATTGCGGTGCTTGTCAATACGCCTCAACGATTAAAATAAAACCGATACAAAAAAATGGTAACTGTTCGTTTTATTTTAATCATCCGAAATAAATTATGTTGATACGAATTTATCATTTAGTTATCAAGGAATTACTCATATCGCTTCGTGATCCCCAAGCGAGGATTGTTCTGATTGCGCCGCCGCTTATTCAACTTTTGATTTTATCGTTTACTGTAACGCAAGAGGTTAAAAATATTTCACTTGGCGTTTACAACAAAGATGCCGGCAAAGAAGGATATGCGTTGGTTCAACGTTTTGAGCATTCTTCGTTTGTGTCGAATAGTGTTACTATTTTGCGGCAAGAGGAAATTGCGCCGTTGATTGATCGGCAAGTTGTGATGGGCGTTATGGTGATACCGGAAGATTTTTCGCAACGGATTTATTCCGGTCAGACGGCGGAAGTTCAGATATTGCTTGACGGTCGGCGGACAAATGCGTCACAAATTGTTGCCGGTTACGCAACAAATATTATCAATATATTTTTTAACGAATCCGCCAAACGTCAAACAGACATCAAAATTGTTACACGAAACTGGTTCAATGTTAATCTTGATCCGTATAAAACAACGGTTCCGTCCTTAATTTGTGTGTTGGCGACAGTTCTTGGCGTATTTATTGCGGGGCTTTCGATTGCGAGAGAACGCGAAATGGGAACATTTGAACAACTTTTGGTTTTACCGCTGACGCCGTTTGAAATTCTTGTCGGCAAGACCATTGCCACTGTATTTTTAGCAACATGTTCGGCGGTGATGATGATTGGTATTGCGATTTTTGTTATGGATATTCCGATTCACGGTTCGTTTTTGTTGCTCATTTTGTCGATAGATTTATTTTTGTGTTCGGTGGTGGGAGTGGGGTTGTTTATTAGTTCGCTGTCAATGACTCAACAGCAGGCAATTCTTGGCGTTATGTTGGTGCTTCCGACATCAATTATGCTTTCGGGATTTACAACACCCGTTGAAAACATGCCGGTTTGGATGCAATATATTACGATAATTAATCCGGTACGTTGGTATTTGGTCATTGTCAAAGGCGTGTTTATGCGCGGAATGGGAATGAGCGAAGTTGCGCTCAATTGTATTCCGCTGGCGTTGTTGTCCATCGTAACACTTTCCGCCGCCGCCATCATGTTCAAACGCCGTATTGAATAATTTATCACCATTATCCGTAACAACTTGTTTCCTTTTTTACTACAAAGAATATGGAAACAAAAAAAAGTCCGCAGATGACGCTGATAATTATTAAAGTAATCTGCGAAATCTGCGGATGTTTTTTAATCTGCGGACAATTCTTTGATTTTATCTTGAATCAATATTTAAGAAGGCGGAGAGTTTTCGTGACCGCACAGGATGTTGAAGTTTTCGGACGGCTCTGGCTTCAATTTGGCGAACACATTCGCGTGTTACGGAAAAAATCTTTCCGATTTCGTCCAGCGTGTAAACGGAACCATCATCCAAACCAAACCGAAGTTTAATAATTTTGCGTTCCCGATCAGTCAATCCTTGAAGCACATCGTCAATCCGGTCACGCAATGACGCCTGACTCAATTCGTCATCTGGACTTAAATGTTTGGAATCTTCCAGTAAATCTCCCAAAGAACTCGTTTCAAAAATCCCAACCGTCTGATCAAGCGAAACAGGACAACGATCAATTTGCATAATTTGCGAAAGTTCTTTGTTTGAAAGTTGGCATTGCGACGCCATTTCTTCAATCGTGGGAGTTGCTCCGGTTTGGTACTGAATATCCAAAGCAACCCGGCGAATACGCGTGATCGTGTCCTGCATGTGAACAGGAACACGAATTGTTCGGGCTTGATCGGCAAGCGCACGGGAAATCGCCTGACGAATCCACCATGTCGCATACGTTGAAAATTTGAACCCGCGATGTTTTTCAAATTTATCCACCGCTTTGAGCAAACCGGTATTGCCTTCCTGAATTAAATCAAGAAATGTCAAACCGCGATGACGATATTTTTTGGCAATAGAAACAACCAACCGCAAATTTCCAACAGAAAAAGATTGTTTTACTTCGGTGTAATCGTTATAAAGTTTTTTGGAATACCGAACATACCGTTCAAGTGATTTCGGCGTTTCAAGAATGCGAAGACTTAAACGATGCAGTTTTTTTCTAAGTTTTCGCCGGTTTTTGAAAAGCAGATCGGAATTATTGGGAGCGATTTGTTGTTCAAGTTTACGAATTTTCATTTGCAATAAATTCATAACGGAAACGATTTTTTCAAGCCGCCAAAAATACGGCATCAGAAGAGCAATACGAAAATGGAGTTCCTGAATCAAACGTACTGCCCGCCGCCGACGCCCCTGAAGCCGATTACGGGCTGTTTTCTTTTCGGTATTGGACGCTTTTCGGGAAATAGTAATACGGAAATCTTTGCGGTTTTCGGCAAGAATTTTTTTGAATGTTTCAATATGAACTGTTGCCAAATGTCCAAGATGTTGCCGTTGTTTCCGATCCGAAACAGAAATATCAACCGTTTGATCCAACCGTAATTGTCCCGCCTGAACTTTTTGCAGGATTTTTATAATCTGAATAAGCAGATAATCGTTGTTAAGAACAAACCGGTACAATTTTTTTCGGAACAATTCAATTTTTGCGGTTGCTTTTTTTTCTTCCTGTGGTGTTAGCAGCGGCTGTTTGCTCATCTGCGTAAAATAAACACGAATCGGGTCAGAAAAAATTTCCGAATCAGTAGTGTGTTTTTTCCATTCCATTTCATCACCTGGTTCTATTTCATTCAAGGATGTAAGCGGCATATTCCAACTGATTCGGCGTGTTTTTTTGGTAAAACCGTTATTCTCTTCAAAAAGATTATAACCCGGAAAAATTTCGGCTTCTTCCAAATCGGCTATTGAAATAGCGTAAAAGGAATTGATACGAATCATTGTGGTTGCTGCTGCTTTACAAAGTTTAGGAACAGAATTATTCCGATAATCCGTATTATCGGTAAATTATAAATTTCAACTCGCTACAAAAATATTTTTTGATCAAGCCAAATAATCAAGCCAAATGACCAAACAATATCATCTTGTTGATTGAATTGTTTATTATAATGCACTTTCCATGCCAAGAAGTACACATTTAATATTTTTTTTAACTTGTGTTGAATAAACAACTTAGAACAAAAAAAGAAGATCACGATTATAAAAAATAATCCACAAAGTGTATCATTTTGCACATTACACTTTATTTGTATCATTAAATGTGTCAAAATGATACACGTGTGGATTGTGATTAAGAATTTGGGATTTAGAGGTAATCATTCGCGGGTATGAATGAAATAGAAATCGGTTTGAACCGTAGAGCCGCAATGGTAACCGTCTATTTTAATAATCTATTCCAGAAGATTGATTGATATTTTCCTACGCCCCGAAGGGGCAACATAAGCCAGCCCTACCCAACGGGTAGGGTTGAAAATGACCAACAACCATTTCGCCCTGAAAAGGCAACATATAGTGAATAGTTATAAGTGAATAGTGACGCAAGCGTACTATTTACCGAAACATATTTAATTTGCTTGCGTTACTATTAACTATTCACTCATAACTATTAACTAAAAAATATACTGCCCTTTCAGGGCGTTGATTGGGGAACGCTTGAACCCGCCGCGTTGCGGCGGGCTGGCTTGTGTTGCCCTTTCAGGGCGTAGGAA
>JAISNF010000146.1 GCA_031276415.1 Planctomycetaceae bacterium | reverse complement strand
CGCTGCGCTACACCTACGGTTATGCACATCTCGTCCCTGCGGGACTAAAAATATAAATTTGTGGTTTTTAGAAGTTTCCAAATGTACTAGAGACGCAATACATTGCGCCTTTACGATTTGTAACCGTCTATTTTAATAATCTATTCCAGAAGATTGATTGATATTTTCCTACGCCCCGAAGGGGCAACATAAGCCAGCCCTACCCAACGGGTAGGGTTGAAATGAACCGCAACAATTTCGCCCTGAAAGGGCAACATACGAATAGTTAATAGTTAGTAGTGAATAGTTAATAGTTGTGGATTAAAAATGTTTTGGTAAATAATTCCGCTTGCGCAACTATTCACTATTAACTACTAACTATTAACTTTATACTGCCCTTTCAGGGCGTTGATTAGGGAATGATGAACCCGCCGCGTTGCGACGGGCTGGCTTGTGTTGCCCTTTCAGGGCGTAGGAAACACATCATTTTACGTTACTTGAACGACTACAAAATAGACAGACACCTAAAAATGTGCATGGTTGAAAGTATTGCTATTTCCGGTAAAATACACGGCGAATTGATAATACATGGTCTTTGTGATTGAGTATTGAGTTATAAATTATTGCCTATTGCTTTGATGAGTTTTATACATGTTTAAGGCGGTTTGTCCTCATTGTTTTCAGGAATACACTCTTGATAATTCGTTACTCGGCAAAACAGCGAGTTGCAAACGTTGCCGGAACGTCTTCACGTTGGAACAATGTCCGCCAACAAAACTAGCACAATATTCGCGACATCTGGAAGATTCCGGTTTTGAACTCCAACCTCAACCCAATCCCGCAAAGGTTGTTCGGGAAGAACAACGTCAACAAATTCCTGATCCAAAACTTGAAAAACGATTTTCATTGGAATCGGGAATCTGGAATATCGGTGATGTGGTATTGGGAGTTTATGAAGTGAAACCAATTGCGCCGGATATTCCGTTTGCCGAAGGTGGAGTTGGCGTTGTTCATCGGGTTTATCACCGCGAATGGGATCGAGACCTTGCGGTTAAAAGTCCTAAACCGCAAGTATTTCAAACGGAAAACGGTAAATTAAGTTATGAAAAAGAAGCGCAGACATGGATTGAGTTGGGGTTGCATCCCAATATAGTAACGTGTTATCTTGTCCGGCGTATTTCGAATATTCCGCGACTTTTTGCCGAATTTGTACCGGACGGAAGTTTGCGTGATTGGATTCGGGACGGTCGTCTTTACGAAGGCGGTTCCGAAGCGGCATTGCTGCGAATCCTGAATATCGCAACACAATTCGCTTGGGGACTGGAACACGCTCACCGGCAAAAATTACTCCATTTGGATGTGAAGCCGGCAAACGTGATGATGGCGGGTCAAAGGGCGAAAGTTACTGATTTTGGATTGGCGCAGGGAATTGCGGATATTCAGGACAGTCAGAAATGGAAACAAAATCATCTCGGAAACATCGGTGTTTCAGAAATAGGAGCCGGCGGAATGACTCCGGGTTATTGTTCGCCGGAACAATATCAGTCGTTCATGTTCGCTCAACGGCAGGAATTTGATAAGATGCCGAAAATTACGTTTCAATCTGATATTTGGTCTTGGGCGGTTAGTGTGCTGGCGATGTTTCATGGAAGACCGCCGTGTAAAAAAGGCGGACAAACGGCACGAAAAGTGTTTGAACTTTATTTGCAGGGAACGCCGGATAAAAAAAATCCCCCAATGCCAAAACCGGTTATTGACTTTATGTTTCATTGTTTTGAAGAAGAACCTCAAAAACGACCGGATTCAATAGCGCGGGTTGCTGATGAACTGACGAAGATTTATCGGGAGATTTCAGGAATGAATTTTCCGCGTACTCGTCCGGTCAGTGCGACATGGACGCCGGAAAGTATTAACAACCGAGCGGCTTCCATGCTTGACCTTAACAAACCCGCAGAAGCCGCTCAATTACTTGATCAGGCGGCGTCATTGCAACCCTGGCATCCCGAAGTAACTTACAATCAAACAATTCTCGCATGGCGCACTGCCCGATTGACGGATCTGGAAGCGATTGAGCGGATTGAAACATTGGTCAAAACAAGACCGCAATCTTCCAGTGCGTTGTACGCACTCGGTTTAGCGCAACGGGAACGCGGTAATCCGCCGTCCGCAATAGATGCGTTTGAAAGTGCAATGGCTTTGGAACCGCGTGAAGAAATTCGGCGGGCATTGGCGGCGGCGGAAAAAATCGTTTCTAAAAACGCCCGATGTTTGGAACGTATCACGTTGGTACGAGGAACAGAAGATAACGTCATGATTGATGAACGCGGAGAATATTTTTTGTTGCCAAATAACGAACAGGCATTTGATCTTCGTGAAACAAATACCGGACGAATCCGTAACTCTTTCAAACCGTCAAAAGAAGAACGCAAACAACAATTTCCTGACCGGATTGCATTGAGCGAAGATTTACTCTGGGAACTTGTTTACGGTGAAAAACAAGGTACGGTTTTAATGAAACGAGTTGGACAGGTTTCATTGCATTCTGTTTTTCGACCGATTGGTTGGAAACGATATTTCGGACGAAAAGAAAAACAGGCGTCGCGTGAACTAATTACGCGTTCTGAAATTGCATGGATTGGTGAAATCAAGGAAAATCAGGTTGATCTTTTTGATAAAGAAACAAAAAAGAAAATCGGAGATTTATTTGGTCATGAAGATACTGTTACGGCGTTGACATTTAGTTCGGACGGGCGTTTTGCGCTTTCCGGCGGTTCAGACCGTACAATGCGGCTTTGGGAACTTCCTTCGGGACGTTGTCTTCGAACATTTGTATCGCTTGGCGGAGCGGTTGATGCGGTGCATTTTGGTTCCAACAATCAATTTGCGTTGTCGTTAATTGCCGGCGGTTCACTTCGGTTGTGGGATATTTCTATTTTGTGCGAAAACCGAACAGTTTATCGTGCGCCGTTATTGCTTTCCCATATTACCAGTGCGGAGGAGATTGGACGTCAGCAATCCGCAATGAATCAATATTGTGAGGAAATCCGGCAAAATCTTAACGATTCGAATTTTGATATGGCGATTCAAACGGTTGAGAAAGCCCGTGCGCTTGCGGGTTGGGAAGCGGCGCGGAAATCGCTTGAAACGGAAGGCGTTTGGGATATATTGAAACGTCATACGGTTCGGGAATCGTTGGAAGACGTTTTGTGTACACATACTTTTGTCGGACATCAGGACACGGTTTCCGCAACAGCAATATCTTTGGACGGTAATTTGATAGCGTCTGCCGGACGTGATACAACAATTCGAATCTGGAATCTTATCGAACAAAAATGTACCGGTGTTCTTGAGGGGCATTTTGATTGGGTGCGGAGTATTGAAATGACAATGGACGCAAAATTTCTTGTTTCGGGAAGTTGGGATATGACGGTTCGGGTTTGGAATATTGGTTCCGGTCAGTGTATTCGTAAATTCGATGAAAAAATTAAATCGCTTACAAAAATTGCGTTGAATCCGCATGGGAGAATTGTTGCGATTGCCAATGGAACCGGTTCGGTGGTACTTTGGGACGTGCTGACGGACGAAATCAAAGGGCGATTTCTTGCTCATTCCGGTAGTGTCAATTCGATTCGGTTTAATCGTAACGGTCAATATTTGATTACCGGCGGTGATGATAATTTAGTTTTTGTTTGGAAATTGGGATGTGAGGAGCCGGTTCGGACAATTAAAGTTCACAAATCACCGGTTACAGCGGCGGTGTTGTCAACGGATTTGAATCGTCTTGTTTCGGCTGATCGTGAGGGGCGGATTGTTGTTTGGAATCTTCGGGATAACAAAATGGAGTTTGATTTTCTTGGACATTTTGGTGACGTAACAGGACTTGAGTTATTAGCGGACGACCGTTTTTTTCTATCTTGTGCTAAAGATACGAAAATCCGGTTGGAAGGAATTTGTAACCGTTCAATTCAGCGGATTATTGAAGGTCATCCGTCGCCGGTTTTATCATTGGCGTTGGACATAACGGGGCGGCATTTTGTAACAGGTTGTGAGGATGCGGTGGTTCGGGTGTGGGATCTTTACTGGAATTACAAATTTCCGGGTTGGTCGCCAATGACGCCGGAAGCGGAAACGGCGTTGAAAATACTTCTTTCGTTGTATTCGCCGGATGTGGAAGGTCGGGAAACGCCCAAAGTTGACGCTACGATTCTTAAACGAATTACGCTTGAGATGGAATATCGCGGTTTTGGAATGATACTGCCGGAAGAACGAAAACAAACCATCACTCGGCTTCTCAATGCGTGGAAACCTCCAGATAACTATGAACCCCAAATATCAATGTTCAGATAATTGATTGATTTCGTCAATGGAAAGACCGGTAATTTGGGCGATAGCTTCGTCATCAACGCCGCGTTGTTTGAGATTTCGGGCTGTTTCCGCCAAACCCTCCGTTCTACCTTCCGCTCTGCCTTTGGCTTCGCCTTCCGCCAAACCCTCGGCTAAACCTTCCGCTCTGCCTTTGGCTTCGCCTTCTGCTAAACCTTCTGCTTTACCTTCTGCTTTTCCTTTCTTTCGCCTTCGATGCGTGCAGTTTCAACGACATTGCGGTTGTCACGGTAAACTTTGAGATCATTCTGGTATGCTTCTTGAAGTTTTGGCGAATATTTGTAATATTCGGCGGCATCAAAGGCTTTTTCAAATACCGGTTCGTGGAAAATAGACGGAATATCATCAAA
>JAISNF010000118.1 GCA_031276415.1 Planctomycetaceae bacterium | reverse complement strand
TAGACGCAGATGAATTTTTTTGTCCGCAGATAATCGCAGATGATTTTTTATATCTGCGATTATCTGCGAAATCTGCGGACAACTTTTTTCTATGTCCTCTGTGAACTCTGTGGTTAATAAAAATAAATTTGTGTTTTTTAGATGTTCCCAAGTTAGGGACGGATTGACTTTTAATCCTGTTCGATTCATAATCATTCAAAGTTTTTTGCTGTTGCGTCTTCGATGTGTATTCGATAAGATTATTTTCGGAAGGATAAGAAATAAAAAAGTCCGCTGATTACGTAGTTTTTTATATTGATCTTTCGATAAAGTTAATGATTTGATGTTAAAATTCAATGATAATAATTGGTTTAATCGGTGGAATCGGTAGCGGGAAAAGTACGGTTGCAGAAATGTTTTGTCAGTTAGGAGCCAAACGAATCGACGCCGACCAAATCGGTCATGAAGTTTTACAATACCACGAAGTTCAAATCGCCGCCCAAAACCGTTGGGGAAACCGCATTTTCGACGCAAACGGTAAAATTAATCGAAAAGTATTGGCTCAAATTGTCTTTGATCCATCGGAAATAGGTTGTGCAGAACTCCGTTTTTTGAATTTTCTGGTTCATCCGTACATCACCCGAAAAATCGAAAATCAAATCCGCCAGTTCGCCGAATCACAATACCGTTATATTATTTTAGATGCACCGCTTTTATTGGAACAACATTGGAAACAACGAGTTGATTATCTTGTTTTTGTGGATGCGCCCCGATCAATCCGACTCGCCCGAATTCAACAACGAGGTTGGACACAAACAGAATTGGACGCCCGCGAACTCACTCAACTCCCCATCGAAGAAAAACGCCACGCCGCAAATTGGATCATCAATAATTCAGGAAATCTGGACGAGACGCTTGACCATGTTAAAGAAATTTGGCAAAATCTAGAAAATCAAAATCATGAATAAACTTTTGAATAAACTTTTAAATTTTACAAACCTTATCAAAATTCTGGAGTTTTGACACCATACCGTCCGAACTTTTAGAAGTACCTTTTAGAATCAGAAATACCAAGAAATTAAAACCAAGAAATTAAAATTAGAATTAAACTTTTAGAAATAAACTTAAACGTTCAAATAAAATACTGTTGTCAGTATTGATATATTAATAATAACAATTTAGAATTTTTTACGATTCTTAAACCCCCAATATGGCAAGTCAGAGATTGTTGCGGCTAAAAACAAAAATTTCTTTTTCCTTAATTCTCACGCTTATAATCTCCGCTGATTCGTTTCAGGACGAAACCATCAAACTTATCCTATCAATAATTATAGGAAATTGTACCAATGATAAATGATCGCACAAAAATAAAAAATTCGTTTGGATATGGGATTTTTCCCGAAACAGACAAACCTTTGGAGGTTCCAGATGTTTCGGAAAAAGATTCCGTCCCTTCCAACCCCGTTCAGGGTTCGGATAATCCTGTTATAACGGATCAACAAAATAAACATGAATTTCCTAACAGTTATGTTCCTTTTTCTTTAGGACCTGTTGGAAAAAAAGGAGAACCGCTTTGTCTTGCGGAGATTCTTTCCAAAGAACGGAATCAAGGATTTGTTGAGCCGAATTACGATGAAACTTACGCAAAATTAAAACAACACGGTGATACAACTTACCTGAGCGATTTACAAAAAATGTCTGTTCAGGAATTGATCATCGAGGCTCGCCGTCTGGAAATTGAAACTACTTCCGAAAATTCAACACGGCAGGAACTCATTTTCCAGATTATTCGTCACCGAGTGAAAGAAAACGGCTTGATGTTTGGCGAGGGAACATTGGAAATTCTTCCCGATCAATTCGGATTTCTACGGAGTCCGAATTATCATTACATTTCTTGCCCGGATGATATTTATATTTCGCCAAGTCAAATAAGACGTTTCGGATTGCGCAAAGGTTGTACTGTTTCGGGACAAATTCGACCGCCGAAAGAAAATGAACGTTATTTTGCGTTGCTTCGTGTTGAAGCCATCAATCACGAAGAGCCAAATCTCCTCCATAGCCGTCCCCATTTCGATCATTTAACACCGGTTCATCCAAACGCACGAATCGTTCTTTCTCATGATTCCGATATTGACACAAAAATAGTTGATCGTTTGATACCGATTGGTTTCGGGCAACGCGGTTTGCTGATTAGTCCGCCGCGAAGCGGAAAAACAGTTCTCATGCGGAAAATGGCAACCGCGGTTCAAAAGAATCATCCTGATATTTATGTTTTTGTTTTGTTAATTGACGAACGCCCCGAAGAAGCCACCGAAATGATTCGGCAATTAAAAGGTCCCCAATGTGAAGTGGTTTGTTCTTTTTTTGACGAAGTTCCTGCGCGGCATATTCACGTTTCGGAAATCGTTTTTGAAAAAGCCAAACGTATGGTTGAATACGGTAAAAATGTTTTTATTTTCCTTGATTCTATTACGCGGCTTTCGTTGGCGTGGAATACGGATCATCCGCTTGATCTTGCGTCTTTGAATTTACAAGCACCCAAGAAATTGTTTAGTTCCGCTCGTAAAATTGAAGGCGGCGGTTCGTTGACGATTCTTGCTTCGGTGTTGGTTGAAACGGAAAATCCTGTTGACGATGCGGTTTATCATCAATTTCGCGGCACGGGTAATCTGGAAATTCATCTCAGCCGACCAATGGCAGAAAAACGTATTTGGCCCGCAATTGATATTCATAAAAGCGGTACACAGCATGAAGAATATCTCTTTTCCGATACAGAATTACAACAAAATGCGGAATTGAGACGAAAAATCGCCGACATGGATAGCATCACCGCAATGGAATTTTTGCGAAAATCTCTGAATAGTTAATGAAACTTCTAAAAACCACAAATTTATTTTTATTAACCACAGAGAACACAGAGGAAATTTTTAATTGGAATCGAAACGTTATTGAATGGCAACTTCTAAAAACCTGCTTTTTAGAAGTTGCCTAATATTATAATTGACTTTTGATCTAAAATAAATTTTTTTAAATTTCTTCTCTGTGAACTCTGTGTTCTCTGTGGTTAAATAAACTGTGCTTAAATAAAAAGCCGGTTTTTAGAAATGCCGAAAGAAATTTTGATTAAATGTCAAAAGTGAATAAAATTGTCGAAGAGAGTAAATAATGAGTGGGTATAAAATACCTGTAACCGTTCACGTCTGAATTGATAACTATTCCGTAGAATTGCCTCAATGGTTTCGTGTTCATTTTCGATAACCTCATTTCAACCTAATTTTTCCTAACAAAACGATTCACCAAAAAAACCTCAGTAGCAATGAATGCCACCAAATACAAACCTCATTACCTCATTATGATTATTTTTTAATGAGGTAATGAGGTCGGATTTTTTATGAATTTTTTCTACTGAGGTTGTTTTGTCAAGAAAAATTAGGTGAAAATGAGGTTGCAGAAAATAAATTCAAAATAAAAA
>JAISNF010000448.1 GCA_031276415.1 Planctomycetaceae bacterium | reverse complement strand
AACTTCACGAAGCAACAGCTGAATCGAACGGTATTCACACTGATGTCGGTAACATTATTCTCGACGGCAATAAAGCCGGATTCAAAAAATGGACGCGCGAAGATTTGAAAACTCAGGATGATTTTTGGTACGATTTAAAAACCAATCGAGTTTTCTTTTTCTCAAACAAAAATCCGGCTTTGTTGTACAAAAATATTGAAGCGGCGTTGTATCAACATGTTGTTGCTCACAATTGCAGCCAATATGTACATTTTATTGATTTTGATGTTCGTTACGGAGCGGCGCATGGTTTTGGCGGGACAAAGGCGCAGCATTGTGTTTATCGTGATCTGGATATTTCGTGGATTGGCGGAGCGGATCAATACCGCGAAGGCGGTGAAGGACGCAAAGTTCGATTTGGTAACGGAATTGAATTTTGGTCGGATGCGTCTGATTGTCTTGTTGAGAATTGCCGGATTTGGGAAATTTACGATGCCGCTCTGACTAATCAAGGAAACGGCGTCAATCAGCAACGTAATATTATTTACCGCAACAATATTATTTGGAATTGCGAATATTCGTTTGAATATTGGAATCGCGGCGAAGAATCAGTTACGGATAATATTTTGTTTGAAAACAACCAATGTTTTAATGCCGGTTTTGGTTGGGGACATATTCAGCGACCGGACAAAAACGGGCGTCATCTGATGGTGTACAGTAACACCGCAAAGACTACGAATTTTGTTATTCGGAACAATATTTTTTGTAATGCAACAGAAAGTTGTCTTCGTTTCGATGCGGATTTTCGCAACGGATTGACAATGGAGAACAATATTTATTGGCAGGAATCCGGCAAACCGTTGTTTCGATGGCTTCATAAAAATTACGGAGTTGATCAGTTTACCGATTATCAAAACAATATTGGTCTCGATAAAAATTCAAAACTCAAAAAAGTATCAGTCCATGAGTTCATTCCTGAAACAAAATAATTCAATATTCGTCCGCAGATAAACGCAGATTTTTTGTAAGTTTTTTTGTAAGTTTTTGTAAGTTTTTTTTTTTTCAAATTCAAAAATTTTGAAAGGTATTAACATGTTAAAATATTTAAAACATAATTTATTTTTTATTGTGATTTTGTCGGTTGTTAATTCGTTCCTTACTGCTACGTACCTTACTGCTGCGGAGCCGGAGTTGTTTAATCTTGGTGGCGATGGTTGGACGATTATTAGTGGAAACGGTTCGGATCAATGGACGATTGATAAGTCTGAACCTATTACCGTAACTGCTGAAAAATATGATAAACTTCCGGTGTTCAACGCCAAAGGCGCAGAATATAATCGCGGAATGAAACTTCAACAGACACGCGCACAAGAATGTCCGACTGCTTTTGCGGTGAATCCTGATTCGATTATTGTTCGGGAAAAACCGGAGCAAAATTCGTTTCAATATGAACGCGGTAAAGATTATCAAATTGAGCCGAAATGGGGGTGTGTCGGGCGTGTTTCGGAAAGCCGAATTAGTGAACAACAATCAGTTTATATTGATTATGTTTACGGTAAAATGCGGATTGATTCTATTATTCGTACTCAAACCGGTAAATTGATTTTGAAAAAAGGAACGCCGCATGTTACAACGCCGGTTCAGCCGGAACTTGCCGACAGTGAAAGGCGATTGGTCAATATTTGGATCAAACCGTTTATCGAAAAATTAACGCCGGAACAGATTTTTCCGGTTTTGGAATCTCAATATCCCGAACCGCCTGTTCAAACTCCGACAAGCGCAGAAAAATTCGTTCCCAAAACAATGGCGAAACTCAAAGCCGGTGAAACAGTTAATATTCTTGCGTGGGGTGATAGTGTTACGGATGCAGGATATTTGCCCAATCCGCAAACCGAGCGTTGGCAGGAACAATTTGTTACGCGACTTCGTAAAAAATTTCCCAACGCAAATATTATTTTGAAAACGGAGGCTTGGGGCGGACGCAATACGGATTCTTATCGTAACGAACCGCCGGGAAGTTCCAAAAATTATAAAGAAAAAGTTCTTGATCGGAAACCGGATTTAATTGTTTCAGAATTTGTCAATGATTCTTATTTGCATGGTGAAACGTTAAATCAGCGATATTCAAAAATTCATTCGGAGTTTAAGGAGATCGGTGCCGAATGGATTATTTTGACGCCGCATTATGTTCGTGCTGATTGGATGGGGTTGCAATCCGAGCAAGGAATTGACGATGATCCGCGACCTTATACAAAATCGTTGCGAGAATTTGCCGCAAAAAATAATATTGCGCTGGCAGACGCTGCTAAACGTTACGGAAGGCTTTGGCGTCAAGGAATTCCGTATTCAACTTTGTTGATGAACAATATCAATCATCCCAATCCTTTCGGCATGAAACTTTTTGCCGACGCCCTCATGGAAATTTTTGAAACCGGACAATAATAAATCCGTTTCGATATTCATAATTTTGTAAAATTTATAGTTTGTAAAATTTATAGTGTTCAAGTGAAAGCGTTTGTGGGACATTTTTTGGAGTAATTTGTCATTTTGTGTAATACTAATGCTTTCCTATTTATTATTTGAGCGATAATTGATTTTTATGTTGTTTTTTATTTTTTACAATTTTTTTAACGTTGAATTTTATCGTTTTTACAATTTTGAATTAATAATACAAAAAAAAGGTTTTGCCATGAAAAATATTATTTTTGTAGCGTTTTTTTTGTTTGTTGGTTTTGCCGCAGCGCAGGAAAAAAACGTTCAATATTCCGAATATACCCAATATACCGGAGCCAATCTTAATCGGATAGCCTTTCCTATCGGCGGACTGGGCAGTGGAATGTATTGCCTCGAAGGAACCGGAGCAATTTCACACTTCTCAATCAAAAATCATATCGAATTTTTCAACGAACCTGTTTGTTACGCTGCAATTTGTGTTGTCGGTGAAACACCGGAAAAAAATATTGTGCGGGTTGTTGAAGGTACTCCGCCGGATTGGAAATTTTTCGGCAGACCCGATTCCGGTCTCGGCTCCGTAGGAACAACTTACGGCTTTCCCCGTTTTCGTAACTGTTTATTTCAATGCCGTTTCCCGTTTGCAACCATCAAACTAAACGACACTGCGGTACCGATTACCGCAACAATTAATGGATGGAGTCCGTTCACACCGCCGGACGCCGATTCGTCAAGTTTGCCCGCCGGAGCATTGGAATATTCGTTCACTAATCCAACTGAAAAAACGTTACGTTGTATTTTTTCGTTCAACAGCCGTAATTTCGTTAACAATAATGGTTCCATCGGTTCTATTAACGGCGGATTCGTGCTGTATGATCAAAGCGGCGAAAATAAAGCAAATCGCGGAGCGTTTGCCGTGTTTGTTGACGGTGAGGAAAAAGGAATCGTTGATCACTGCTGGTTTCGCGGTGGTTGGTTTGACTCTTTTACAGTTGCTTGGGATAATGTTACGCAAGGTCGGATTATTGATAATCCGCCGGTAACTTCCGGCAATGCACCTGGCGCAACACTTGCGGTTCCGTTTGAACTTGCTCCCGGCGCAACAAAAACAATCCGCCTTTTAACCGCTTGGTATTGGAATAAATCGACACTCAATGTCGGACACCGCAATATTTCTGTTTTGGAAAATGCCTTTGAAGGTAAAACATCGCAAGGAACAGCACGGAATCAACAACCGATTAGTGGTTTTTTAGGTCGCGGATTGGTTAATACGTTTGATCCAAACGGCGATGCGCCGCAAGGAATTCTTGTTTCACCGGAATTTTCGCTCGATAAACAATTTTTGCATCTTCTTGTCGGCGGTGGACAAAATTGTAACGTTTCACTTTTTGTTGATGGTAAACCGGTTCATACCGTTTCGGGAAATAATACAGAACACCTTCAATGGATTTCATGGAAACTCGCTGATTTTCACGGGAAAAAAGCAGTTATCAAAATTATTGATTCGGAAAGCGGCGGTTGGGGACATATTTTGTGTGACCATATTATTTTGAGTGATGAACCAATTTCCGAGTTGAAAATTAATCGCAGTAACGAAATTATCAACGATCCTAAAAGGATTTGGTTGTTTGCCGATTTTGAAACCGGTCATTACGGCGATTGGAAACCTGAAAAAACGAAACAACAAGAACAAGAGAAACCAACTCCTTGTGTTCACGGCGAAAATTGTCAATCGGATTTGATGATCTGTTCCGATGAACTAATTCCTGATACTTATAAACCTTGGTACACCGTGCGATTTGATTCTGTTACAGATGTTGCCGAATATTGGCGGAAAAATTACGCCGATCTGAAAGCCCGCTCGGAATTGTTTACCAAAACATTTTATGATACAACATTGCCGCCGGAAGTGATTGAATCTATTGCCGCCAATCTTTCGATTCTTAAATCGCCTACTGTACTCCGTCAACATGACGGCAGGCTTTGGTGTTGGGAAGGTTGCGAGGACAACAGAGGAAGTTGTCATGGTTCATGCACGCATGTTTGGAATTACGCCCAGGCGTTGTGCCATCTTTTTCCGGCGATGGAACGTTCACTCCGCCAAACGGAATATTTTGAATCATCATCAGACAATACCGGACGCCAGGCATTTCGTGCCAATTTACCGATTTCACCCGGCGGAACATCATTCGACGCCGCAGACGGTCAACTCGGCGGTATCATGAAAATTTATCGCGAATGGAGAATTTTCGGTAACAGTAAATGGTTGAAAATTTATTGGAACCGTGTTCGGTTAAGTCTTGATTATATGATTGAAAAATGGGATCCGCGTCATACCGGATTGCTCGAAGAAAGTCATCATAATACATACGATATTAACTATTTCGGACCGGACGGACATTGCGGCAGTTTTTATCTAGGTGCGCTTGCCGCTGCAGTGGAAATGGGAACATTTCTTAATGATGACGTTTCATTATACAAGGAACTACTTGATAAAGGCACGAAACGGCTTGTTACGGAATTATTCAACGGCGAATATTTCGTGCAAAAAGTTTGGAAAGACGGATTGAACAATAATTTCAATCCCATCAATCCATCTGATCAATCGGTTGGTTACAAAAAAATTGCGGAACTTATTAACGAACAAGGAGCGAAATATCAGTACGGAAACGGTTGTCTTTCGGATGGTGTTCTTGGATTTTGGATTGCCGATTGTTGCGGTCTTGAAACGGATTGGGAGCCGCGTGAAATGGTTGAAAAACATTTGTTGTCCGTGTACAAATATAATTTGCGGCAAGACCTTTCAGAACACGCCAATCCGCAACGTCCAACTTTTGCAATGGGTAATGATGGAGGTTTACTACTTTGTTCTTGGGGTCATGGTGATAAACCGATCTTGCCGTTTGTGTACAGTGACGAAGTCTGGACGGGTATTGAATATCAGGTGGCGTCTCATTTAATGATGTTCGGTCATGTCGATAAAGGACTCGAAATTGTACGGTTTATTCGTAAACGTTACAACGGTATTCGCCGGAATCCGTTCAACGAATATGAATGCGGACATTGGTATGCACGGGCAATGTCAAGTTACGGAATGCTACAGGGTTTAACCGGAGTCCGATACGACGCTGTAACTAAAACACTTTATGTTGATTCGAAAGTTGGAGATTTCCGTTCGTTTTTGAGTACGGCAACTGGTTATGGAACCGTTGAATATAAAAACAATAACGTAAATTTATCGGTTGTTTCCGGTAATATCCCTGTTGAAAAAATTAAAAAATAGTTGATAGTGGAAAATTAATAACGAATAATGTCGCGAAAATTATAATCATTACGGTAAAATTCCGTTTGCAATTTTTCACTTGACCTATAATTTTAACAAATTTAATGTATAAATAAAAAAATTGGATATTTCAATTTTGACTTTGTAAGGAGTCGACTATTTTATCGTTGGTATTAACAGACGGAATTTAATTTTTATGCGAACAATTAAAATATTTGATACAACTTTACGTGATGGAGAACAATCGCCCGGGGCGAGTATGAATTTGAGTGAGAAACTCGAAGTTGCTAATGCGTTAGCGGAACTTGGGGTGGACGTGATTGAAGCAGGATTTGCGATTGTTTCGCCGGGTGATTTTGAATCTGTACGCGAAGTTGCCCGAACAGTTAAAGGAAGCAGTGTTTGCAGTTTAGCGCGTTGTGTTACGAAAGATATTGACGCCGCCGCCGAAGCACTCAACAATGCGGAACAACCGCGAATCCATGTCTTTCTTGCAACAAGTCCGATTCATCGCGAGTACAAACTTCGGATGAATCCTGAACGAAATATCGAAGCCGCCGTTGAAGCGGTTAAATACGCACGAAAATTTTGTACTGATGTTGAATTTTCCGCTGAAGATTCAACACGAACGGAAATTGATCATCTTTGCCGTGTTGTTGAAGCGGTTATTAACGCCGGAGCGTCAACGGTTAATATTCCTGATACGGTTGGTTATGCCACGCCCAATGAAATGTATCAGCGTATTCGCGATTTATTGGAACGTGTTCCGAATATTGATCGTGCGGTGATTAGTGTACACAATCATGACGATCTTGGTATGGCGGTGGCGACAAGTCTTGCGGCGGTACGTGCGGGGGCGGGACAAGTGGAGTGTACGATTAACGGTCTTGGGGAACGCGCCGGCAACTGTTCATTGGAAGAAGTGGTGATGGCTTTGAAAACACGAAGCGATGTTTACAACGCCGGAACAAAAATTGTAACACAACGCCTTGTTCCGACAAGCCGGTTGGTTTCAACTGTTACGGGATTAAAAGTTCCCCGTAACAAGGCGATTGTCGGTCAAAACGCTTTTGCTCATGAATCGGGTATTCATCAGGACGGAATGCTCAAAAATCCGACAACGTATGAAATTATGGTTCCGGCGGATGTGGGGTTTCAGAAAACGGATTTGGTTCTCGGTAAACACAGCGGTCGTGCGGCGTTGGCTGATCGTGCCAAAACACTCGGCTATGAACTGGATGTACAACAATTGTCCAATGTTTTTGAGGAGTTTAAAAAACTTGCCGACCGGAAAAAAAATATTTATGATGATGATATTCGTGCGTTAATTGAGCAGCAGATTCATGAAAAAAAGGATAAACCGGAAGAATCCGCTTGGAATTTTGTTTCGTATGATTTACGTTGCCGAACCGGTAAAGAGCCACATGTTGTATTGAAATTACGTTACGGCGACCGTGAATACACAAAAGAAACCAGCGGCGGCGATGGTCCTATTGATGCGATTTTCCTTGCCATTCGGGAACTAACGGAAAAAGATATTTCGATTAAAGAATACACAGTACAAAGTGTAACAGATGGAGAAGATGCACAAGGTGAAGCGGCGATTCTCGTTAATCAAAACGGTGAAATTTTTCGCGGTCATGGTGTTTCAACGGATAC
>JAISNF010000031.1 GCA_031276415.1 Planctomycetaceae bacterium | reverse complement strand
TCTAAATCAGTTACGATAAGTTCCGCTTTCGCTTTTTCAGCGGGTTTGTACGTTTCGGCAGACGGTTTGACTTCGACATTCAGAATCCTTTTTTGCGGCGGAACAACAATTTCTTTTGTTTCGTTAATCACTTCGCCGCCGGAAACAGTCAACGCCTCAATAAAAAAATTGGGCATGTCCCGAAGTTCCACAGGAATTGAAATTTCGTGCGATTTCCCGTTTAGCCGTAACAATTTCGGTTTGAGAACCGTGTTGTTTGCCGCTCTCATAAACAGAAACACAAATGAATTTTCGCGTTCCGTGTTGATTCTCAACGTAACATTTTCATTCGGTGCAAATTCCGCCTTGTCGGGAATTAGTTCGAGCGCATTGTATTTAAAGGAATACTTAAAAGAGGCGGAAGGCGTTTTCGGAGTTTGTTGATTATTTTGTTCGTAAACATTAAAAACATAACCGCCTTCCTGATCATTTAACGTGCATGAAATACGGTATTGTCCCGATTCAACGGCGTTGAGAACAATTTGCGCCGTACCGTTTTCGTTAAATGTAACTGTTTCGGCGTGAACTTCGTTTTCTTGGGCAACAGTTTGTTCGTTATCGTTATTTTTAT
This sequence comes from Planctomycetaceae bacterium, assembly GCA_031276415.1. Classification (GTDB taxonomy): domain Bacteria; phylum Planctomycetota; class Planctomycetia; order Pirellulales; family Thermoguttaceae; genus WRKP01. The sequence continues at coordinate 4,896 of JAISNF010000031.1, read as the reverse complement.
TGTAATTGATTTTGTACAATTTAACAATTCCGTTTCCGCTATCAGGTTTTCCGTCTAAGCGGCGGGCTTGGAAACTTGCAGCGATTCTTTGATTCGGTCTGTAAAATCCGCAATCCGTCCACGCATAAATTTTGAACGGTTCCTTCGACACCAAAACATTGCCGGTTCCGACAATTGTTCGGCGTGACTTGTCAATCACTTCGGCAGTGATTGTGTATTTCTGATTATCGTTCGGAAACATTTCTTTGGCAATTTCCGTATCGATAGGAACTTTCACTGTTCCGTTATCTGAAATATTAACTTCCTGTTCGGCGATTACTTCCGGCGGTTCCGAATGATACGGCAGCCAAAACGGTAAAGGTCGCGAGCAACCCCAACGATTCCAACCGTCAAGCCAAGGCGAATCATAAGCAAACCATGAATATCCGCAACCGTAAAGCCAATCCCAATAACGTATCGGATACCAATCCGTGTTGATTTTTTCCCGCAAGATTTTATATTTTACGGTTGCATTTGTTACAGGCGAACCGAAATAATATTGAGCGCGAATTGTTGCAGTCAACTTATCACCGAGTTTTACCGGTTCTTTCGGCAGATCAACCGTAACTTCATATTCCGGCTTTTTGTATTCTTCAACACGAAAAATATTGCCGCTAAATCCAACAATATCGATGCGATAATTGCCGAGCATTGCGTCCTTTGGCAATTCCAATTCGCCGGTCATTCCGCCGTAAGCGTCAAGTTTAACGTTTTCTTTTTCAACAATCTTTTCGCCGCGCGGATTATAAATTTCGTAGCGAATTATTTTATTTGCCCATTCGTTTGTTTCCGGTAAATCATATTTTGCCGTACCAATCCACGCTTTAATTTTAACCGTATCTTTCGGACGATAAACCGGACGATCCGTGATAACAAACGTTATGGTCAAATTATATTGTGAATCGGTATAATTATTGAACCAAATATAATTGAAACCGAGATGAGCGAAACGTTTTTTTGCAGGAACAGTTGCTTCAATAAGCCAAGTGAAATCGTCCTGTTTTCGTTCCAAAAGAACGCAACCGTTTTCGTCGGTTTTCTTTGTAACATTTTCAAATTTCCAGGTCAGCGTCGGGTCTTGCCGTTGACGATTATTGGCAGCAGGAGAGTACGTATATTCTTCTTTGTAACCGAAAAAATGAATATCCGCTTCGGTTACAGGTTCACCGGTTTCGGCATCGGCAACAAAATAAAAAGCACCGCCGTTGTGCATTTTTTGAACGATAGCAGTGTCATTCAGCCAAAGAACAACCGATTCGGTGTTACCGTTTTCCATTTCGGCACGAATAAGATAAGCACCGGCTTGATGAATCGGCACGGCAATTGTTGTTGCCCGACTAAAATATTTTTCCGCCGGTTGAAGATCATGCGACCATTGGGCAACTTCCTCGCCGACATATTTTTGTCTCAGATTTTCTTTTTCGTTGCCGTTAATCAATTGCCAACCGATTTGATCAATCTGAATTTTGTTATGATTGAATTTTTTCGGTTTTGACAGGAGATACGCTTTCATATCCTCAATCAATTTTTTATCATCAATCCGATGCGCCGTGAAATTAACTTTTTTACCGTTGCGAAAAACATACCGCAATTCGGCGTGAAGTCCCGCAACCTTCGAACCGGCAGGTTCAATACGTCCCCAATTACCAATAATCTGATCAAGTTGCTCTTGCCAATGTTTACTCATTCCGCTGTTGGGATACTTTTGAATCAAATTTTTATAACAATCGGCGGCACGGGAAAACTGCCGGCGATTGTTATAAATTCCCGCAAGAGATTGAACGGCGTTACATTCATTACCTTCATTGCTGGTTTCCTGAATTTTTTTATACAGAGCAATGTAATTAAATTCATCGGGAATCTTGAAACGTTTAATTCCGTTTGCCAGTTGAGCGATTGTTTCGTCATCGTCAAGCGTTTCAAGATTCAAAATACTTGCGGTTGTTTCCGGTTCTTCCTGACGGTTACGGAAAAAAGAAAACGTTTGCAATGTTTGTTCCCCGAATTGCGATTGGTTAAATTGCGCCCGCTTTAAAAGAACGTAATCACGTAAATCAGGATGCTGTTTTTCCGTCTGATCCAATAACCACCGCCAACGTTCACCGTCATTTTTCGCCGTTTCCCACGTTTCGGGAATATAATAATAAATGGGATTACCTTCGATATCGACTGGAGCCTTGCTCGTGCTGCTGTTCCAATAACGTTGCGTTTCATAATCAGGTAAAACATTCAAATCGGTGAGCAATTGCAATTTCCATGCGGTATTTCTCAAACGATTATTCCCCGCCATCGCATCGGCAAACGCCTGAAAAAACGAACAGATTTTTAGTTTATCCTTGTCTTTCAACGCCAACGGCATTGCCTTGACGTAAAGTTGCAACGCACGAACCCGATCACGCTCTGTTGCGAAAACTTGTCGCCCGCCGCCGCGATGTTGTCCCCGTTGAAATGTTCCATCGATAATATAACCGTAATGATCAATCCCATTGATATACATTAATGCAATACGGCTCAACACTTTCCAATTCGTTTGATGAACTTCCGCCGCTTTTTCAAGAAATTCATCAATCTCAGAAACGCGGTTAAGTTTTTGTAATAAATTACAAACGAGGCTGACGGCAATTTCTTTATCAGAATTTTCAAGTTCCGCTGTTTTCGGATCAAGAATCCAAGAATGAACCAAATCAAGAGCGTCTTTGTGCAACCCATTCTCAAAAAATGTTTGAGCGGCGGCAACCGGATTCTTCATACCAACAGTTTCCGCAGCAAAAACAGACGTTGCACAAATTGTTGAACAAATAAAAAACAAAACAGTCAATAAAAGAAATCGTTGCATGATTGTTAAAGGGAACTTCTAAAAACTACAAATTTATTTTTATTAACCACAGAGAACACAGAGGACACAGAGAAAATTTTTAATTGGAATCAAAACATTATTTAATAGTTGACTTTTGATCTAAAATAATTGTTTAATTTTTTTCTCTGTGTTCTCTGTGGTTAAATAATCTGTGCTTAAATAAACTGTGCTTAAATAATAAAGGCGGTTATTAGAAGTTAGTTAATGGTTAAAAGGTTAATATTAAATAGTTAAGGGAACTTTTAAAAACCACAAATTTATTTTTATTAATTACGGAGAACACAGAGAAAATTTTTAATTAGAATCAAAACCTTATTTAATAGTTGACTTTTGATCTAAAATAACTTTATAAAATTAAATTTTTCTTCTCTGTGAACTCTGTGCTCTTTGTGGTTAAATAACCTGTGCTTAAATAAACAGGCGGTTACATTAAAATTTGTCGGGGACAACATCAAGGAAAATCGCTGGGCGGTTGTTTTCGGGAAAACAATGAAAATGTCCGCACACTGCCGGAATGAGAATCGAATCACCTTGTTGCAATATTTCGATGGCGTCAGGATCGGGTTCGCGTTGGGAATTTTTTTCGGCGGTTCTCCGTCCCACCGTAAACGAAATAACCATTGTCCCTTCCAAAACAGTCCAAAGATGACAACGGGAATCATTATACCAGATATTGGGTTCTTCCAAAGTCCAGCGATTAAGCGTGAAATTGGCATCAATAATCAATTGTTCGCAATGCCGATCACCGGTTTTTATTGGTTGTTGGGCGGTAACCGGCAGGGCAGGATTTCGCAACACGCGGATTCCTTCTTCGATTTTCAACTCACGCGGTTTCCCTTCGCGGTCAAGACGGTTCCAGTCAAAGAGCCGAAAGGTGAGATCGCTCGACGTTTGAACTTCCGCAACCAGAATTCCGGCTCCCAACGCATGAAGTGTACCGGGAGGAATAAGAAAACAATCGCCGGTTTGAACTTGAATCGGATTTAACAGCAATTCCCAATGACCGTTTCTGATGAGTTGTTCCTGCTCTTGGAGGTTGTAAGACTGACACGTCCCAATCCAAACGATACTATCCGGTTTGGCGTCAACAACAATCCAGGCTTCCGTCTTGCCGAAATCGTCCAACACCGATTCCTTCGCAAAAGTATTGTCGGGATGAACCTGAACAGACAACGATTGAGCGGCATCAAGATATTTCAGAAGAAGAGGAAAATGTTGCGGCGGGTTATTGGGGTTGACATAGTCGGCTCCAAACAATTCACGGGGATGGCTCAAAAGAATATCACGCAATGTAAAACCGGCAAGTTGACCGTTTTGAATCACACTCATTCCGTGCGGATGATCGCTGATCTCCCATGATTCCGCAACAACATCAGTATTGTTTTCGGCGGGGATTTTGCGATGAAACAAATCGCGGAAACGATTACCGCCCCAAAGATAATTTTTGTAAACCGGCTCAAACCGAAGCGGATAAAGCGGCGTATTTTGAAGAACAGAACTTGATTTTATCATTCTAATTTTTGAAATTATTAAAAACTTAACTATTCGGAAACAAAGTAAAAAATCGCTGCAATAACAAACAAGTATTTTTTAAAAAACCAATTTATTTTTTAAAACCACAGAGAACACAGTGTTCACAGAGAGGAAAATTCTTTAAAAATGATGTTCTTAAAAATAAGGGAAAAGAAGGATTTATAAATATTTTTTAACCGTTCACGGTATTTTTTATTATTTAATGTTTTGCTTAATTGTCTTCGCCCTGATAAGGACGCCACTTTCATAACCGCAGGTCTGCAACCTGCGGCAACAGTAATCCTAAGCACCGATTATTGAGTTACAAGACTAATTTCCGCAAGTCCGCAATTCCCGAAATAACCGCCATACCAAACCAAAAAAGAAATTCCCCAAAAAAATACAACACAAGTAAAGAATTGTATCATTCCCAATTCCAAAAACAAGCCGAATTTCAGTGATTGGGGTCAACAATTTAAAAAACTTCC